>NZ_JAMPSX010000013.1:0-21224 GCF_028484875.1 Providencia sp. PROV032 | reverse complement strand
ATGTTCCTTAGTTAGTGTGCGTAATTGCAATAAAATTAACGGGATATGGTGTGGTGGTGGTTATCTATTACTGCTGTGAATGGAAGCTCTGAAATTAAAGTAGTGAGTAACAGCTCACGTATTATTGATTTAATCGTAGTTAATTCCAGTAAAATTAACTGGATATGGTGTGGTGGTGGTTATCTATTACTGCTGTGAATGGAAGCTCTGGAACCAAAGTAGTGAGTAACAGCTCACGTATTATTGATTTATTCGTAGTTAATTCCAGTAAAATTAACTGGATGTAATTAGCTGGTGATTACCTATTATTGAAGCCGATATAAGGGTTTGTATCAAAGTAGTGAGTAATAACTTACTGGTATTACAGAATGAGTTAACTAATTGAGATAGTGGAGATTGTGGATTTTAAAGCTAATTATTGAGTATAAATTATGTAAAAGCCTTCTTATTATTTGTAGATAATAAAAATGAGTCACTCTCAATATAAAATATGGGAAATCAATAAGTTGATTGTCGGATATACTGGTTGAGAATGAGTAATAAGTTCTAGTGCTTGAAATTATTTCATTTAACCTTGAAACACTCGACAAGATGAAAAACATTGGTTAGATTATTTAGCATTCTAGAAGTCTAAACGTATAAACGGAAGAGGGAGATGAATGATGCCTATTCGTTTACCAGATGAACTACCGGCAGTTAATTTCTTGAGAGAAGAAAATGTTTTTGTTATGACAACAACAAGAGCTAGTCATCAAGAGATCCGGCCCTTGAAAGTATTGATACTCAATTTGATGCCGAAAAAGATAGAAACTGAAAATCAGTTTCTTCGTTTACTGTCAAACACACCATTACAGGTTGATATTCAACTATTACGAATTGATCAACGAGAGTCAAAAAATACTCCAACAGAGCACTTAAATACCTTTTATTGTGATTTTGAAGACATACAGGATCAGAATTTTGATGGCTTAATTGTAACGGGTGCTCCGCTAGGACTGGTAGAGTTTAATGACGTGCTATACTGGCAGCAAATAGAAAAGGTAATAGCTTGGGCGAAGGAACATGTCACATCAACCCTTTTTGTTTGTTGGGCTGTGCAAGCGGCTTTAAAGGTGTTGTATGACTTACCTAAATGGACCAGAGAAGAAAAACTATCAGGTATATACCAACATGATACGTTAGAGCCATATGCTTTACTGACAAGAGGGTTTGATGGGTCATTTTATGCGCCTCACTCTCGTTATGCCGATTTTCCTGAAGATCTTATTCGTCAGCATACTGATCTGGAGATTTTAGCAAGCTCACAGGAGGCAGGTGCTTATTTGTTTGGGTCAAAAGACAAACGGTTAGCATTTGTGACAGGTCATCCCGAATATGATGGAGATACGCTAGCACAAGAATATTGGCGTGATATAGATGCTGGAATTTCGCCTCAGATCCCATGCAATTATTTCAAAAATGATGATCCCAATAACCCTCCAATGGTGAATTGGCGTAGCCATGGGCATTTATTGTTTTCAAATTGGTTGAATTATTATGTGTATCAGATCACACCTTTTGATCTTACTAATATGGAACCAACACTAGATTAAAAAAAGAAATATAAATTTAGTAATGACAATAAAATAAGTGTTTTTGCTGGTTGTACCAGTTTAAATTAGGCTTATATCGTAAAAACAGGTGTCAAAGCTAGTCTGAAAGCAGCTATTTATTAGCTGCTTTTTTTATTTCCAACGAAGAATTTCAAAAGTACAGCTTCCTATAATTAGTTGATTTAACGGCTATTTAACATTTTATTTAAAGCAGAGGAATGGGTAGTCAATTTATTTATTATTCAAAATTACATTATTATCAATGGCTTATTTGTTTATTAAAATAAAATGGAAATCGTTTTTGATTTATTTTTGTTTTGATCTTATGCTTAATTCATAGTCAACGATGAATGAGGGTTTGGTCGATGGAGCAGCAACTACCTATATCGGAATTAACATTCACAAAGAATATTGAACAGCTAGAAAATCAAGTTTTATCTATTGATTCTATTGTGTTTCTTTCTAAATTAGTTGAAGAGTTTCTTCCTCGTAGAGAGAAATTATTAAAAGATAGGGTGCTCAGGCAGCAAAAGATCGATGCTGGCTCTTTGCCTGATTTTATTTCGGAATTTGATTCCATAAAAAAATCAAATTGGAAGGTTCAAGGTATCCCAGCAGATTTGCAAGATCGCCGTGTCGAAATTACTGGGCCGGTCGAACGTAAAATGGTTATTAATGCTTTAAATGCTAACGTAAAAGTATTTATGGCGGATTTTGAGGATTCTCTGTCTCCTTCATGGGAAAGATTGATCGATGGTCAAGTCAACTTAAGGGATGCGATTCGTGGTGATATTTCTTATACCAATGAAAGTGGAAAGGTCTACCAATTAAAATCTAATCCTGCTGTTTTGATTGCTCGTGTTCGTGGCCTTCATTTAGATGAAAAACACGTTTTATCAGGAGAGAAGCCGATCCCTGGTGGCCTATTTGATTTCGCTATTTACTTCTTTAATAACTATGAAGCGTTATTAAAAAAAGGAAGTGGCCCTTATTTTTACATCCCAAAACTTGAATCTTGGGAGGAAGCAAAATGGTGGAGCGATGTCTTTAGTATGGCTGAAGATTTGGTGGGGATACCTCGGGGTACGATTAAAGCAACCGTACTAATTGAAACATTACCCGCAGTATTTCAAATGGATGAAATCTTATACCACATGCGCCACCACATCGTGGGGCTGAATTGTGGACGTTGGGACTACATATTTAGTTATATCAAAACGCTGAAAGAGCACGCAGATCGTGTTTTGCCAGACCGCCAAGTTGTCACAATGACACAATCATTTTTAAGTGCTTATTCGCGCTTATTAATTAAAACCTGTCATCGTCGTGGTGCATTTGCGATGGGGGGAATGTCTGCTTTTATACCCAGTAAAGATCCTCAAGAAAATGAAATTATTTTAGCGAAAGTAAAAGCAGACAAAGAGTTAGAAGCCAAAAATGGGCACGATGGCTCTTGGATTGCACATCCGGGCTTAGCGGATACTGTTATGAGCGTGTTTAATCAAGCTCTTGGTGATCAGCAAAACCAGCTACATGTATCCCGTGATTTTGACGAAGAAATCACGGCTGGCCAGCTATTAGAGCCTTGTGCCGGTGAGCGAACAGAAGCAGGCATGCGAGCTAACATTCGTGTCGCGGTTCAATATATCGAAGCATGGATCTCAGGGAATGGTTGTGTACCCATCTATGGTTTGATGGAAGATGCTGCGACAGCAGAAATTTCACGGACTTCAATTTGGCAGTGGATCCGTCACGGTAAAACACTGTCCACCGGTGAGAAAGTGACTAAGACCTTATTTGAAGAAATGCTGGATGAGGAATTACAAGTTATTCAAAAAGAACTTGGTGACCAGCGTTTTCAAAGTGGTCGTTTTCGTGAAGCTGCGGAACTGATGAGGCGGATTACAACACAGGATGAACTTATTGAGTTCTTAACTATCCCCGGATACCAATTATTAGACTAGCTATAGCAAAGAAAAAATTCGATAACCCTACATATTCTTATAAAGGAAGTGGATCATGACAACATCGCGCTTAGAACAAATTGCCCAATTAGAAAATGAATGGAAAAAACCACGTTGGAAAGGTATTACTCGCCCATATACAGCCGAAGAAGTGGTGAAATTACGTGGTTCTGTGAATATTGAACACTCTTTAGCACGCAAAGGTGCAGAGCGTTTTTGGGATCAATTACATGGTGGTTCAAAGAAAGGTTATGTAAATGCACTGGGCGCTTTAACGGGTGGGCAAGCGCTACAGCAAGCGAAAGCAGGTATTGAAGCTATTTATTTATCAGGTTGGCAGGTTGCTGCGGATGCAAATACGTCATCGAGTATGTATCCAGACCAATCACTTTACCCTGTTGATTCAGTGCCATCAGTAGTTAAGAAAATTAATAATACATTTCGTCGTGCAGACCAAATTCAGTGGGCGAATGGTATTGGCCCTGACAACAAAGAGTATATTGATTATTTTTTACCGATTATCGCGGATGCGGAAGCGGGCTTTGGTGGCGTATTAAATGCCTTCGAACTCATGAAAAATATGATAGAAGCGGGGGCAGCAGCCGTCCATTTTGAAGACCAATTAGCCGCAGTTAAAAAATGTGGCCATATGGGGGGGAAAGTTCTTGTGCCTACCCAGGAAGCAATTCAAAAACTGGTTGCAGCTCGTTTAGCTGCGGATGTTTCAGGTGTACCAACTATCTTGGTTGCTAGAACGGATGCGGATGCTGCGGATCTTCTCACATCTGACTGCGATGTTTATGATGCAGAATTTGTTACAGGAGAACGCACCTCTGAAGGCTTTTTCCGTACCAAAGCAGGAATTGAGCAAGCGATTAGCCGCGGGCTAGCTTATGCACCTTATGCAGACCTAGTTTGGTGTGAAACGTCGAAGCCTGACCTTGAGGCAGCAAGACAGTTCGCTGAGGCTATTCATGCTAAATATCCAGGTAAGTTATTGGCTTATAACTGTTCTCCATCATTCAATTGGAAAAAGAATTTAGATGACAGCACAATCGCCCGCTTCCAAGACGAACTTTCAGCGATGGGTTATCGTTTCCAATTCATTACGTTAGCCGGTATTCACAGCATGTGGTTCAACATGTTTGATTTGGCTCATTCCTACGCACAAGGTGAGGGCATGAAACATTATGTTGAAAAAGTTCAAGAGTGTGAGTTTGCAGCAATGAATAAAGGCTATACCTTCTCTTCACATCAGCAAGAGGTAGGAACAGGCTATTTTGATAAAGTGACAACCGTTATTCAAGGAGGGGCTTCATCAGTGACGGCTTTAACTGGCTCAACTGAAGAAGAGCAATTCTAGTTAGATTATTTTCCTTTCAATCGGTGTTTCTGGTGTCTTTATTGGTTAGCTATATCTGTTAATTTTTCAGGCACGTTTAGTGCCTGTTTTTTATTCAATGCGAGTCTGTATTCTTATAGGAGTGGTTATGATATTGACGACAGAACAGATAATAGCGCAGACCATTTTACAGGGTTTTGATGCGCAATATGGTCGCTTCCTTGAAATAACCTCAGGTGCACAAGAAAGGTTTGAACAGGCAGATTGGCATGCTATTCAGCATGCTATGAAAAGACGAATTCAATTGTATGACCATCATGTTGGCTTAGTCGTCGCTCAGCTACAGTTTATGGGGTTAGTACAATCGTTAACACCCGATAAACTGGCACAGATAAAAAATATTTATAAAACTTTACTACCAGATTACCCAAGGTTTGAAATAGCAGAAAGCTTTTTTAATTCCGTTTATTGTCGGCTATTTCAGCATCGAGAGCTGACACAAGATAACCTATTTATTTTTACGTCTCAGCCTGCGAGGCGCTTTTCTATTTCGCCTAGGCCGTTATCTCGCGAATATGTTGTTAATAATAATTTAGAGGGATTATTGTTTACAATGTTAAGTGGATTACCTCTCAGGCTAAAGTGGCGGAATCTGGATTTCGATATTCATTGCATTATCAATGTATTGAAAACAAGATTTCCCGATATTGAAAACCAAAAAGTCAGCTTCCATATCGCAAATGAGCTATTTTATCGTAATAAGGCAGCTTGGTTAGTTGGTAAAATTTATATTAATGATGAGGTTTACCCATTCTTACTCCCTATTCATCATGATGATGGTCAGTACATTTATATCGATACCTGTTTAACTGAGTTTGATGAAGCCAGTATTGTGTTTGGTTTTGCTCGGTCCTATTTTATGGTGTATGCCCCTTTTCCAGCAGCTCTGGTTTTTTGGTTGAGGGAGATTTTACCGAGCAAGTCAATTGCGGAATTATATATGGCAATTGGCTGTCAAAAGCATGGAAAAACAGAGTACTACAGAGAGTATCTCGCCTATATTAATTTTTCACGAGAGCAATTTACTGTCGCTCCAGGTGTGAAAGGAATGGTGATGTTAGTCTTTACATCGCCTTCATTTGACCGTGTTTTTAAAATTATTAAAGACCAATTTGCACCACAAAAGCAGGTAACACGAGAACGGGTTTTAGAATGCTATCGTTTGGTTAAAGAGCACGATAGAGTTGGCCGGATGGCTGATACCCAAGAGTTTGAAAATTTTGTGATTAGCAAATCTTCTATCAGCGATGAATTGATGGCTGAGTTACTGAAAGAGGCTCCATCTCAAATTGAAGATCTAGGTGATAACATATTGATTCGTCATCTGTACATGGAAAGAAAGATGATCCCATTGAATATCTATATGGATAATGCTACTGACGCACAATTACATAATGCATTAAATGAATATGGCTGGGCGATTAAGCAATTAGCGGCCGCAAATATTTTCCCCGGGGATATGTTGTTTAAAAATTTTGGCGTAACGCGTCATGGCCGTGTTGTTTTTTATGATTATGATGAAATCTGTTATATGACAGAGGTGAATTTTCGTAAAATTCCTGAGCCATTATACCCTGAGCAAGAGTTATCGAGTGAGCCATGGTATAGCATTGGTGAACAAGATGTTTTTCCTGAAGAGTTTGCTTCTTTTATTTGCCAAAATGAGAAAATTCGTCATTATTTGCAGCAAGATCATGCAGATTTATTTGCAGCGGATTATTGGAAAAAACTACAAAATAGGATTTTAGCCGGGCACGTAGAAGATGTTTATGCCTACCGTGAAGAATTACGTTTTTGTCAGAAACCCAATGAGGTTGCATAATTACAATAGTATTAATTAAAGGGAGTTAAAAACGACCCAGTAAGTGGCTGAGCCGTTTTTTGGGCGCTATTTTTTTGCGCCTTGTACCGCTTCTTGTGCAAGTTGGGTAATTTTTTCGTAATTACCTGAATTCAGTGCATCTTCAGGAACGAGCCAAGAACCACCAATGCACAGAACGCTATCTAATTCTAAATAACTGAGGTAATTAGCTAGCGATATTCCACCCGTTGGGCAAAATTTGACTTGTGAGAAAGGGCCGGCAATGGCTTTTAACGCTTTAACCCCACCGTTGGCTTCTGCTGGAAAAAATTTAAACGCTTTTAAGCCATATTGCATACCAAGCATAAGTTCAGAAACGGTTGAAATACCTGGAATTAAAGGAATATTCCCTTTAGTGGCGGCATTGAGCAACTCATCCGTTAAGCCGGGGCTGATTGCAAACTGTGCTCCAGCTTCAGTGACTTCAGTAAGTTGTTTTGCATTGATAACAGTGCCTGCGCCAATAATCGCTTCAGGTACTTCTTTTGCAATGAGACGAATAGCATCAATAGCACATTCAGTGCGTAACGTGACTTCTAAAACGTTAACACCACCTTTGATTAATGCCTTTGCAAGAGGAACCGCTTGTTCTAATTTTTTAATAACAATAACAGGGACGACAGGGCCTTGTTTTAATACGCTTTCAGCGGTCATTTTCCAATTATTCATTTTCTATTCCTATTCAATGAAAATAGATTAAAAATCAATGCTACAAGCGCCTTCTTCGGCACCTGATAAGTGTCTTCTTAATGCCCCGAAAAGCTCTCTGCCACAGCCACTACGCTCAGCGGTTAAATCAGCCTCAAAGGGTTGGCGTTTATTGAGTTCTTCTTCATCAACCCGTAATTGCAATTCTCCCGTCAATGCATTTACCCTAATAATATCGCCATTTTTTACTTTTGCTAACAGTCCACCATTGTAAGCCTCAGGCGTGACATGAATTGCGGATGGCACTTTGCCAGATGCTCCAGATAACCGACCATCAGTAACGAGCGCGACTTTGTAGCCTTTATCCATAAGAACACCTAGTGGCGGCATTAACTTATGCAGTTCTGGCATGCCATTTGCGGATGGCCCTTGGAAGCGAACAACGATGATGCAATCTTTATTGAGTTCACCGGCTTCAAAGTGTGTAGCAATCTCATTTTGATTGTTAAATACGACCGCAGGCGCTTCGATAATCTGATTCTCTTCAGGAACCGCTGATGTTTTCATCACAGCGCGACCTAAATTACCAGACAGTAATTTTGTGCCTCCATGAGGAGAGAAAGGGCGGTCTATATCAGCAATAACATCCAGATTGAATGAGGACTCTGGTCCTTCTCGCCATGCAAGTTGGCCATTGTTTAACCAAGGTTCCAAGGTGTAATTTGTTAGTCCAAATCCTGCGACAGTATGGACATCGTTATGCAATAAACCTTTTTGTAATAGCTGGCGGATAAGCAAAGCTACGCCACCCGCAGCTTGGAATTGGTTGATATCTGCTTGGCCATTAGGATAGATACGGCAAATAAGTGGAACAATGGCAGAAATATCAGAAAAATCATCCCAATTGATAATGATCCCTGCGGCTCTTGCTATAGCCACAAGATGCATGGTTAAGTTAGTTGAGCCTCCCGTCGCGAGTAATGCGACGATACCGTTAACAATCACTTTTTCGTCAACCAATTGACCAATAGGTAAATACTGACCTGACTGCTCAGTTAAACGTGTAATTTGTCGTGCGGCGGCTTCTGTTAATGTATCTCGTAGTGGTGAATCGGGGGATACAAATGATGCACCGGGTAGATGCAACCCCATCACTTCCATCATCATTTGATTTGAGTTAGCCGTACCATAGAAAGTACAGGTGCCTATCCCATGGTAAGACGCTGCTTCAGCCTCTAATAAAGCGAGTCTATCAACCTTGCCTTCAGCATACAGCTGCCGAATGCGCACTTTTTCTTTATTTGGTAAACCCGTAGCCATTGGGCCTGCAGGAACAAATATTGCAGGAAGGTGGCCGAATGAAAGCGCACCAAGCATTAAACCAGGAACAATTTTGTCGCAAATGCCTAAATAGAGTGCGCCATCAAACATATTGTGGGATAGGCCAATAGCGGTTGACATGGCAATGACATCTCGACTTAACATCGATAACTCCATCCCATCTTGACCTTGGGTTACACCATCGCACATTGCGGGAACACCCGCAGCGACTTGGCCAATAGAACCTGCTTCTAATAATGCTTTTTTGAGTTGTTCTGGATACTTATCGTATGGACGGTGCGCTGAAAGCATATCATTGTAGGAATTGATGATAGCAATATCAGAGCGGGTCATGCTTTTAAGAATTTGTTTTTCTTCACTTTGACAGGCTGCAAAACCATGGGCAAGGTTACCACAAGCTAATGATGCTCGATGGACAGTCATACTACGAGCCTGCTCTATTTTCTTGAGATAAGCGGCTCGAGTTTTCACGGAACGAGAAATGATACGTTGAGTGATGCGATCAAGTTCTTTATTGATCACCGAGGGATTTGTCACTTTAGAGGTGGTCATGCTCATGATAATTGCTCCATAGCGCAGTAAAAAGATGAATCAAACTGCAAGTCGATTTGGATCGTGTCTATCGTTATTTGCTTGAGTACTATAGCATCAATGTTACCGGTAACATTGTTCAATGAAAATGGAGGCGTTGCAATATGGAAAATGAATATTCGAAGCTATCTGTGATCTGAATCAAATTTATATTATGGTATGGATAGTGTGGAAAATAGACAAACAAGCATGCTATAGTGGTTTTTTTGATGGTTTTATCATCAAATTCAATTAGATAATTGTACAAAGTTAGGTTGTATCAATGAAAAGAGCGCAGGAATGTTAAGGTTAGCTATAGCTGCATTTGTATTGCTATTGGCCAGTTTTGTAAGAGCTGAAGTAGTTTTAACTTCGGGGTCATATAAAATTTTAGCTGGCGTTTTTAATGGGCAAGCAGCGATGCAATCACATAATGCATCACAAGCAGACAAAATTGATGCATTGACTCAATTTTTTTTAACGACGCCTTATAATAATCAAACATTGAATATGAGTCCGCTATCAGCTGAAAAATTAGTCATTAATTTGAAAGAAATGGACTGTATGACATTTATAGAGTACACCGAAGCTTTTAAGCGTTCTAAAAGCTATGACCAGTTCGTTTTGAACTTAATCAATATTCGTTATGTCAACCAAAATATTGCATTTAAATATCGTCGGCATTTTTTTTCTGATTGGGTGCAAGGGCCTGAAGCGATTGCGGTCGATATTACCAATGAAATAAGTTTACAGGCAGTTAAGGTAAATAAACGACTTAATTTAAAAAATCACAATGAGAGATATATATCTGGATTGCCCATCAAAAATAGATTAATAAGCTACATTCCAGTAAAATATGTCGATGATGATTTGCTGATGAAGTTAAAAACAGGTGATTACATTGGGATTTACTCAAGGGGTAATGGATTAGATGTCAGCCATGTGGGGGTTGTAATACGTAGGGGGAATAAGACGATATTTAGAAATGCTTCTTCACACCGTGGAAATCTTCAGGTTATTGATATTGAATTGAGTGATTATTTAAAAGGAAAGTCTGGGATTGTTGTTTTTAGACCCAGATCAGATTATTAACCTATTTTTTTGATATAAAGAAATAAGTAAATTCAAAGTTTATGTATGTATAAAATCAATACATAGAAAATAGTTTAATAATGAAAATCATACAAGTATTTTTATTGGTTACCAATTATTGCTAGTAACATTTAAAATGTAAAAATATATTAAATTATCGATTTGATCAAAAAAAAATATATAAATATTATTTTATACTAAGAATGGAAAAACTTTTATAAAGCAATAGATTGCTTTATAAATACGACTGGAGTCTCTTTTTTTTGTATATAAAAATGATGCTTGCCTATTAATCTTGCCACCTTTGATTGTTCATAACTATTTTAAATGGTGATAATTAATTTTATAATGAGTAATACTAGCTAAATTATTTTTCTTATTTAAATTTAGGAGATGGTTATGCATATCGCTAAAAATAAAAATGTTTATGCATTATTAGGTAATCATTTACGGAAAGCTAGAGTGAGTAAAGGGTTATCAGGAAATGAGCTAGGCTCAATTATTCATTTGAGTCAACAGCAAGTATCACGATATGAGTTAGGTATTAATAAGTTGAGTTTAGATAAACTGATTGAAATCGTGATTTTTTTAGATATCGATATTAATGAAATTACTAAAATTATTGTTAAGCAGGTTGAGTATGAAAAAATGAGTTAGAAGTAACCAAAATAAGTTTTTTTATTGTACCTTTATGAAATTATTCTAACTAATTTATTTTTTAAATATTCAGTGTAAGAATGGGTTGTGACTTATACATATAGGGAACTAGGCGATTAAATTGTTAGAACGGTCGAAAAATAAATTTTATAGTAAATACTTAAAATTGAAAATAATTTGAAACTAAATTCTAGAAATAAAAATAATCAATTCAATGTCCTTTATTTTTAAGGCGGAACTTATTCGTGCTCATCATGATAAGTTCTCTGGAGTTTATCTCTGTTTCTTCCAATGTTTCTTGTCATTTTAGATAAAGAGATCGTTCTAGTAAATATTAAAGCCTTTTGTTTGTTATTTGAACTAAAAGGTTTTAACTCAATGTATTTAAAAGTTTATTTCATTATCTTGTATCTGTATTCTTCTGAATAAAAGGCATTGCAGCGTTGTCGATGCATGAAAATTGATAGTATTGCTGATGACACAATGCTTAAATAAAGCTTAATGAATAATAGATTAAGGTTATGGCTCGATGTTCAAGTATATAGGGATATTATTTACCTTTTTGCTAATAGGCTGTTCGGCCTCGAATAAAGGTTACTACCTTGATAACCGTTATCCATCAAAAAATAGTAGTCAACGTATTCAATATGTCGTTATTCACTACACAGTCTCTGATGATGTGCGTTCTATAGCTACATTAACACAGGGTAAAGTGAGCTCTCACTATCTTATTCCAAGTGTACCTGAAACTAAAAATGGCCAGCCTGTTGTATTACAACTTGTTCCTGAATCGTTAAAATCATGGCATGCAGGAGAAAGTTATTGGCGACAGCATAATGGTCTGAATGATACTTCTATTGGAATTGAAATCGTCAATGCAGGATTGCAAAAGGATGTAAAAGGAAAACTGCATTGGGCCCCTTATAATGAAGCGCAAATTGTTGCCTTGATCCCACTCATCCAAGATATTATGCGGCGGTATAACATTCCCCCGGAGAATATTATTGGTCACAGTGATATTGCTCCACTGCGCAAGCAAGATCCAGGTAAGGCATTTCCATGGCAACGCCTTGCTCAACATGGAATAGGCGCTTGGCCAGACCCTAAAATAGTGACTAAATTTCTAGCGGGACGTAATGTGAATGAACCTGCTAATGTGTTACGCGTTCAAAAAGCGCTTAATTATTATGGTTATTCAACCATGCCGTTATCAGGTAAGTTAGATCCACAGACGAAAAAAATATTGCGAGCTTTCCAATTGCATTTTCGGCCTCGAGATATTGAAGGACAAGCGGATGCTGAAACAGAGGCTATCGCGTTGGCACTCATTGAAAAGTACCGTGATATGCAAAAATTTAAGTTATTTGAAAAGGCCCAGAAGTTACCTACTATTTCAACAAATCAGCAAGGTGACTAGAGGGCAGTAAAAAGCTTTGTGAGGTTAAGTGAAATACAGGCTGCTAGTATTTCACTTTCACTGTTTATCTAGCGGTTTGCACCATATTCATGACTGATTTCTTTTGCCGCCTTAATAACCATAGCACCCAACTCAGTAATACGATCATCCGTGATACGAGATAATGGGCCTGAAATAGAAATGGCTGCAAACGCTTCTTTGTGCTCATCATAAATACAAGCCCCAATACAACGTAACCCTAAAGCATGCTCTTCGTCATCATAAGAAAAACCTTGTTTTTTTGCCTGTTGTAAATTCTCTTTTAAGGCTGATGGGTTAGTTAATGTATAAGGCGTATAAGCATGTAAACCCTTACGGCTTAAAAGTGGAACTAGTTTATCTTCCGGTAAGTTAGCAATGAATGCTTTACCTGCCCCCGAGGCGTGTAATGGCAGTTTTCCACCGATCGGTGCTGACATTCTCATTAGCGCATTACATTGTACTTGGTCAACAATAACGGCATCGTACTCGGTATGGTCTAGGATCGCTAAGTTGACGGTTTCCCCTGATTCATCCATTAAGCGGCGCAGTATCGGGTGAACAAGGGCTAATAAATTGCGACTTTCTAAGAAGCTACTACCAATGATAAAAGCATGAGAAGCAATAACCCATAGGCCTAAATCACCCGTTTGACGAACAAAACCATGTTGTTCTAATGTCATTAATAGGCGGTGCGTTGTTGAGTTTGGTAAGCCAGCTTGCATCGCAAGGTCTGTGAGGGCGATCCCCCCTGTTGATTCGGAAATATATTCCAACAGTGTTAAGCCACGACTTAATGATTGTACTTGTCCTGCTGCAGCTGCGCCACTCGCCGGCCCTTTTGCTTTTTTAAGTTTCTTAGTAATTGGTGCCGTTGCCATTAAGTCTCTCCTGACTGTCATTTAGCTTCTATTATGAACTATTTCACCTGAAAATACTCATCGGATCAGTGAAAAGTGTGCTCTTGTGCAACCTTGAAAAACTCTCATCATAACAGCGAATTTTCGCATGAGAAGTTATGATAGGATGTTAAAAGTAAAAATTTGACTTATTTCTCAGTGTTCCATTTTAGGAGGGCAGTGCAGTGTCCGCAAAAGTTAATCAATTAGAACAAGAATTAAAAAAACGTATATTGGTATTAGATGGTGCAATGGGAACAATGATCCAACAACATAAGTTGTCGGAAGCCCAGTTTCGCGGTGAACGATTTGCGGATTGGCCGAGTGATCTAAAGGGAAATAACGACCTATTAGTCTTAACTCAACCAGATATCATTCGAGATATTCATTCTCAATATTTTGAAGCTGGGGCGGATATTGTTGAAACCAATACTTTTAACTCAACATCCATTGCGATGGCTGATTATAAAATGGAATCCCTTTCCGCTGAAATTAACGAAGTTGCTGCGCGCCTTGCCCGTGAATGTGCTGACGAGTGGACACGTAAAACCCCTGACCAACCGCGCTATGTCGCTGGCGTATTAGGCCCGACAAACCGTACCGCGTCTATTTCTCCTGATGTAAATGATCCGGCTTATCGCAATATCACTTTTGATCAGCTCGTTGAAGCTTATCGCGAATCTACACGATCCTTAGTGAAAGGCGGTGTGGATCTGATCATGATCGAAACCATTTTTGACACATTAAATGCAAAAGCCGCGATCTTTGCAGTTGAAACCGAGCTGGAGGCTTTAGGCATTGCTTTGCCAATTATGATCTCGGGGACGATCACGGATGCTTCTGGTCGTACATTATCAGGGCAAACAACGGAAGCTTTTTATAACTCATTGCGCCATGCACAGCCGATATCATTTGGCTTGAACTGTGCGCTAGGCCCTGATGAGCTTCGTCAATATGTTTCTGAATTATCAAGGATTGCTGAATGTTATGTCAGTGCGCATCCCAACGCAGGCCTACCAAATGCGTTCGGAGAGTATGACCTTGATGCACAAAATATGGCTGAACAAATTCATGAGTGGGCCACTGCAGGGTTTTTGAATATTGTTGGTGGATGCTGTGGAACGACGCCATTACATATCAAAAAAATGGCAGAAGCAGTAAAAGGCATCGAACCACGTCAATTACCGTCACTCCCTGTTGAATGTCGTTTATCTGGTTTAGAACCGCTAAATATTGGCGAAAAATCATTGTTTGTGAACGTTGGGGAAAGAACCAACGTGACTGGTTCGGCAAAATTCAAACGATTGATTAAAGAAGAAAATTACCAAGAAGCCTTAGATGTGGCGCGTCAGCAAGTAGAAAATGGTGCGCAAATTATTGACATCAATATGGATGAAGGGATGCTGGACTCCCACGCAGCGATGGTACGTTTCTTGAATCTGATTGCTGGTGAGCCAGATATTGCTCGTGTGCCTATCATGATTGACTCCTCAAAATGGGAAGTGATTGAGGCCGGGCTTAAGTGTATACAAGGTAAGGGGATAGTTAACTCAATCTCAATGAAAGAGGGGATTGAGGCATTTATTGAGCACGCTAAATTATTGCGTAAATATGGTGCTGCCGTGGTCGTCATGGCATTTGACGAAGTTGGTCAAGCAGATACACGTGAGCGGAAAATTGAAATTTGCCGCCGGGCTTATCAAATCCTTACCGAAGAGGTGGGCTTCCCACCTGAAGATATTATTTTTGACCCGAATATTTTTGCCGTAGCTACCGGAATCGAAGAACATAATAATTATGCAGTTGATTTTATTGAAGTCTGTAAGGATATCAAGGCTCAATTACCGCATGCGATGATTTCTGGTGGGGTTTCCAACGTCTCCTTTTCATTTAGAGGGAATGACCCTGTCCGTGAAGCAATTCATGCTGTTTTCTTGTATTACGCCATTCGTAATGGAATGGATATGGGGATCGTTAATGCAGGGCAGCTTGCCATCTATGATGATTTACCCGAGGAATTAAAAGACGCTGTTGAAGATGTGATTTTAAACCGCCGTGATGACAGTACAGAACGTTTGCTTGAGCTGGCGGAAAAATACCGTGGAGCAGGGGCCGGAGAGCAAGAAATTCAACAAGCAGAATGGCGTAGTTGGGAAGTAGAAAAGCGCCTTGAGTACGCATTAGTGAAAGGGATTACCGAATTTATCATTGAAGATACAGAAGAAGCTCGTCAGCGTGCTTCGAGCCCAATTGAAGTGATTGAAGGCCCTTTAATGAACGGTATGAATGTGGTTGGTGACCTATTTGGGGAGGGCAAAATGTTCTTACCTCAAGTGGTGAAATCTGCCCGTGTGATGAAACAAGCAGTTGCCTATTTAGAGCCTTATATTCAAGAGCTTAAGCAATCAGGTAGTAGTGCAGGAAAAGTTTTGCTCGCGACTGTAAAAGGCGATGTTCATGATATTGGTAAAAATATCGTTGGGGTTGTATTGCAATGTAATAACTATGAAATCATTGACTTAGGTGTAATGGTTCCGTGTGAAACTATTCTAAAAACAGCACGCGAAGAGAACGTTGATATCATTGGTTTGTCTGGGTTGATCACGCCATCGCTTGATGAAATGGTGCATGTGGCAAAAGAGATGGAAAGACAAGGATTTACCTTGCCATTATTGATAGGTGGAGCAACAACATCAAAAGCACATACCGCTGTAAAAATTGAGCAGAACTATAGTGGGCCAACGACTTACGTGCAAAATGCTTCACGCACCGTGGGAGTGGTGGCTGCATTATTATCAGAAACACAAAAAGCAGATTTTGTGGCGCGTACTCGCCGTGAATATGAAACTGTTCGTCAGCAACATGGCCGTAGAAGGCCAAAAACACCGCCTGTGTCACTGGATGTGGCGCGAGCGAATGCCGTTAAGATTGATTGGCAAAGTTACCAACCACCGGTACCAAAATTCCTTGGTATTCAAGAAGTCACAGCGCCTATTTCAACCTTAAGAAGCTATATAGACTGGACGCCATTTTTTATGACATGGTCTCTAGCGGGGAAATACCCACGGATTTTAGAAGATGAAGTGGTGGGTTCTGAAGCTCGTAAACTATTGAAAGATGCAAATAATATGTTAGATAAGCTAGACAAAGACGGCTTATTAACACCAAAAGGTATTTTTGGCCTGTTTCCTGCGAACCGTGTCGGGGATGATGTGGAAATTTATACCGATGAGTCGCGAAATCAGGTGCAAGTGATGGGGCTGAATTTACGCCAACAAACCTTAAAAACGGAATTTCCAAACTATTGTCTATCAGACTTTGTTGCGCCAAAAGATAGCGGTAAATCCGACTATATTGGTGCTTTCGCTGTGACTGGGGGCTTAGAAGAAGATGCGCTTGCTGATGCATATGAACAACAGCATGATGATTATAATAAAATCATGGTGAAAGCGCTGGCGGATAGGCTAGCGGAAGCGTTTGCTGAATATTTACACCAACAAGTTCGTGTGCGTTATTGGGGTTATGCAGCTGATGAAAACTTGAGTAATGAAGAACTTATTCGTGAAAATTACCAAGGAACCCGTCCTGCACCGGGGTACCCAGCTTGCCCTGAGCATACAGAAAAGGCAAAAATTTGGCAGTTACTTGATGTGGAAGCTAAAATTGGTATGCAGCTCACCAGTTCTTATGCGATGTGGCCGGGTGCCTCAGTATCTGGCTGGTATTTTAGTCATCCAGAAAGTAAGTATTTTGCGGTAGCTCAGCTACAAAAAGACCAAATTGAGGATTATGCAAAACGCAAAGGGATGTCGGTGACAGAGTTAGAGCGTTGGCTAGCACCAAACTTAGCTTATGATCCTGAAGATTAAAACCAAATCAATATATTGATTTTTCATGTATCCGGCACCATCTTATAGGTAATACATTAGAGGGGTCCAATGATGAGCTATGAATTTATTATTGAAGAAGAGCTGCCACGCTCGGCGGTTTTTCCTTATCAGATCCAAAACAGCGCGGCACCTGAAACTTTTATGATGAGTGAGGATGCGGTGAGTGCCATGATGAGTGTGTTACAGATCATGGACAAGCTTGATACCGATGATTCATTGGGTGAGCACTGTTTTAATCAGATTTGGTTAAGAAGTGAGCTAACACCTGCGAGAGCAGAAGAAATCTATCTGTTTTTAGAAGAAAATTTAGCGGTAGAACCTGTCCCTTCAGAGGAAGAGATTACGGCTTTTCATCAAGCCCAATTCGATGAAAATAAGCTGTTATCTCAAGAAAGCCCTAAAGACGGTATGGTACCCGTGCATAAATTCTCGACCAATGATGGTTGGCTGGTGACTACAAAAGAGTGTGAATGGATTGCCGAAGTATTTTCACCAGAGCTGGTGAGCGAAAACCACTTTGTCGTTTCTCAGATCTCTGAACTGTGTAAGATTAGCCACCGTACATTGGAAGCCCTGCTAATTGAGTGGGGTAAATTTAATTTATTTGCCAGCAAACACGGTGGCTACCGCGTTAATTAAGTACTGTGGCTTATTAAGGAGACTATAGTTTCAGTTAGAAGCTGGCGTCTCCTCCGTTTTTTATAATTCCGTTGTAATTCTATTTTTTCAGCCTATATCCCTTATGAATTTTTTATTGGAATGATATGTTAATGACATAACGCCAATAAATAGGTCATGGTGATGAAATTACGTTCTTTTCTGTTAGTTCTCTATGTTAGCGCTATTTCCCTTGCACAAGCTGGCAATGCGATTGAAGCGCCTTCGACGAAAAATAAACCGGATACACTACAGGCACAGTCTAAAAGTACGCCTATGTCTGATGAATTCAAAGCCAAATTAAAGCGAGCGCATGCTGGTGATGAAGAGGCGATGGTAGATGTTGGGCTTGCTTATATGGATGGGACTGAGTTTTTAGCCGTCAATGAGAAAGAGGCTTATCGCTGGTTTAAAAAGGTGGCTGACCGAGATAATACGGATGGGGACTATTATTTAGGAATGTTGCTGCAAAACCAGGAAAAATACCAACAAGCGGAAAAATGGTATCGCCGAGGTGCCGAAAAAGGCGATGCTTATTGCCAATATGCGATGGGTTACTTATATGAACATGGTATTGGGGTTGAGCAAAATTTAAAACAAGCAAAAGCATGGTATGCAGAAGCCGCAGAGCAAGAACACGCTAACGCACAGTTTGCCATGGGGCTATTTTATCATGATGGGCTAGGTGGTGGTATTGACTACCAAAAGGCGCGTGAATGGTATGAAAGAAGTGCGGGCAATAATATTGCCGCCGCAGTGAATAACTTAGCGGTGATGTATGAAAATGGTGAGGGTGTAGAGCCGGACGCCGAAATGGCGATTTATTTATATCGTCAAGCCGCCAATATGGGCTCTGCAACAGCGCAACTGAATATGGGGGATTTTTATCAAGAGGGTCATAGCGCAATAGAAAAGAATAGCTACCAGGCGATGTACTGGTATAAACGCGCGGCGCAACAGAACAATATTGCGGCTCAATTGGCTATTGCGAAAGCTTATGAACAAGGCAATGGCGTTGGTAAAGACCTTGCTGAAGCCTTTATCTGGTATGAACGTGCTGCACAAAATAAATCCCAAGATGCAGGAATGAAAGTGGCTGAATTCTATGAAAAAGGGTTGGGTGGCGTTAAAAAAGACCCAGAAAAGGCTATTGAGTGGTATGTATCACTTGCCAACAGTGATAGTAAAGCGGCTCAAATTAAGTTGGCGGAACTGTATGTGTCTGGTGAGCTGAAAAATGTTGATGTGAATGACATTTTGAGTTGGTTGCTGATTGCTCAAGAAAATAACATCGAAGCGCAAAACCAGTTAGCTATCTTTTATTTAACAGGAACGGGTGTGGCGAAGGACACACACACAGCACGGCAATTACTGGAAAAAGCGGCATTTAAAAAGAATAGCGATGCTCAAAATAACCTTGCGGTGATGTATGCACGAGGCGAGGGCGGTGAAAAAAATATTTTCCGCTCGATAATGTGGTTTGAACGAGCGGTAGAACTCGGTAATGAAACGGCAAAAGGAAATTTGGCGCTTTTAAAACAGAATAAAGGCGTGACGGGAAAAATGTTGCAATACACTGGTAGTGTTGCGCAACCCAGCAAAAATGCTAGAGAGGATTAGTTGTATAATATAGAAGGCGATCGAAATGATCGCCTTCTGGTATTTTGATCAAGTTTCCACACTATTCGAATAAGTTACTGTGCAAGGTACGAACGATCTCTTCAGCATCATTTCCAGGTACTAATAAACAAATATTGTGGCTACTTGCGCCATAGCTGATCATGCGAATATTGAATGACTCAAGTGCGCCAAAAATTTGTCTTCCGAGACCATTCACTTGCGACAGTTCATTACCTATGATTGCGACGAGCGCTAAATCTTCTTCCACTTCAACACGACATAATGCGGATAGCTCGGTCATTAGCGCATTGGTGAGTAAACTGCCGTTAGTTCCCGTTGAACCCGTTGTGTCTAAGGTTAGGGCGACACTGACCTCTGAAGTCGTAATTAAATCCACTGAAATATTGTGGCGCAGTAAAATGGTGAAAATTTCTGCTAAGAAACCGCGCGCGTGCAGCATTTTTAGGCTATGCAAGGTGAGTAGCGTTTGTTTGCGGCGCAGTGCTAATGCCCTAAATTGCGGTGGATTTGTGGTTTTATCACACACAATGGTGCCGCCAGCTTCAGGGGCTTTACTTGAACCAACAAAAACAGGGATCCCTGCGCGTACAGCAGGAAGTAATGTTGCTGGATGCAAAATTTTTGCACCAAAAGTTGCCATTTCAGCCGCTTCATCGAAGGCAATTTCATCAATTCGCTGAGCACTCGGTACAACGCGAGGGTCAGTGGTGTAAATTCCGGGAACATCAGTCCAAATATCGACACGTGATAAATTAAGTACCTCGGCTAATAGCGCCGCGGTGTAGTCACTTCCACCACGACCAAGCGTTGTTGTACGCCCTTTTTCATCACGGCCAATAAATCCTTGAGTGATCACCACGGACTCCGCGAGGCGTGGCATAAGTTGCTGTTCTGACAAGGCTTGTAGCTGAGCAACGTCAGGTTCAGCACGGCCAAAACTGTCATTGGTTCTCATTACTTTGCGTACATCGAACCATTGGGAGTTCGCGTTGCGTTGGCGCAGTACTTCAACAAATAGTAAGGTTGACATTAATTCGCCATGGCTCACCATTTCATCTGTTAATGCATCAGAGGTAGCTAAAGCTGCCGAATCAGCTAAATGTGCAATATTATCGAGTAAGCGATTGATTTCTTCACGAATAACATCAGCAGTTTGTAGGTTATCAATAATTGCGTATTGAATATCCTTCACTTTTTTCAGCAGTTCATTGCGTTTATCTGCATCGCAGCCTTCGGCCAGCTCGATTAATAAATTGGTAATGCCAGCAGAAGCTGAAAGTACCACAACGCGTACATTTGGGTTGGAAAGTACAATATTGGCGCTGTTGTTCATCGCGTCAAAGTTAGCGACGCTGGTGCCGCCAAATTTGGCGATAACATACTGGTGGTTGTCTGCTGAAGATGCTGTGATATTCATGGTGTCAATCCCTGTGGTTAAACCTTATCTTTATATAGATTTATCGGGTAAATAGGATTGCGTCAATCAAGAATCGAAGGAAATCAGTAATTCTAATGATGGGGTATTTATTATCGGTTTTCTCAATATACCCGCCATACTCGTCATACTTCAAGCTG
>NZ_JAMPSX010000012.1:0-35702 GCF_028484875.1 Providencia sp. PROV032 | reverse complement strand
CATGGGTGTTGACTGCGTTCAGCTAGCCGAATCACATACTTTTGTATGCTCATCGTTTTCAAGCTGCATGACATTGAAAGTGCGTATTTCAATAAAAGGGGCAATTAAGTCTGGAAAAGTTGGGTAGAATTGGGGAATATCAATATAACGCAGAAAACCGATAAGTCTCGTTTTTGTGACGGGGTACAATCTATTTCTATTTAAAATTATTTGGAGAGTGTTATCCATGAGAAGTATTAATCCAAGCCAAACGGCGGCATGGCGGGCGCTAGAGCAACATTTTGCGCAAATGAAAAATGTTCATATGCGCGATTTGTTTGCACAGGATCAAGACCGCTTTACTCATTTTTCGGCGACGTTCGATGGTCAAATCTTAGTGGATTTCTCCAAAAATAGAATTACCCAAGAAACATTGGAACATTTATTGGCCCTAGCAAAAGAAACAGAGTTAGAAAATGCCATTAATAGCATGTTCCAAGGTGAGAAAATTAACCGTACTGAAGACCGTGCAGTGCTACATACTGCTTTGCGTAACCGCGATAATACTCCGGTTTATGTTGATGGCAAAGATGTCATGCCTGAAGTAAATGCGGTATTGGATAAAATGCAGCAATTTAGTCAGCGTATTATCAGCGGTGATTGGAAGGGGTACACCGGTAAAGCGATTACTGATGTGGTGAATATCGGTATTGGTGGTTCAGACCTTGGCCCATTTATGGTCACAGAAGCATTGCGTCCATATAAAAACCACCTAAACATGCATTTTGTATCGAATGTGGATGGTACGCAAATTGCAGAAACGTTGAAAAAATTAAATCCAGAAACGACACTGTTTTTAATTGCATCAAAAACGTTTACAACGCAAGAAACCATGACGAATGCGCATTCTGCTCGTGATTGGTTCTTGGCAGCAGCAAAAGATGAAAGCCAAGTGGCTAAGCATTTTGTGGCACTTTCAACGAATGGCGAAGAAGTCGCGAAGTTTGGTATTGATACCAACAATATGTTTGAATTTTGGGATTGGGTTGGTGGCCGCTATTCATTATGGTCAGCGATTGGTTTATCGATTATTTTATCAGTTGGCTTTGATAATTTCGTTCAATTATTGGACGGTGCTCATGCCATGGATAAACATTTCACTCAAACACCATTCGAAAAGAACATCCCTGTATTGTTAGGTTTGATTGGCATTTGGTATAACAATTTTTTTGAAGCAGAAACTGAAGCGATTCTGCCATACGACCAATACATGCATCGTTTTGCCGCTTACTTCCAACAAGGCAATATGGAATCGAACGGTAAATATATTGACCGTGATGGAAAACCTGTTACTTATCAAACAGGCCCGATTATTTGGGGTGAGCCGGGTACCAATGGCCAACATGCGTTTTATCAGTTGATCCACCAAGGAACGAAGATGATCCCGTGTGATTTTATCGCGCCAGCGGTAACACATAATCCATTAGGGGATCACCATGAAAAATTATTATCGAATTTCTTTGCACAAACCGAAGCATTAGCGTTTGGTAAAACGCGTGAGGTGGTCGATGCCGAGTTTGCTGCACAAGGTAAAAATGTCGCGGATATGGAATATGTTGCGCCTTATAAGGTGTTTGAAGGTAACCGTCCAACTAACTCCATCTTATTGAAATCAATTACACCTTATTCGTTAGGTGCATTGATTGCGATGTATGAGCACAAAATTTTCACTCAAGGGGCGATTTTAAACATTTTCACTTTCGACCAATGGGGTGTGGAATTAGGTAAACAGCTCGCAAGCCGTATCCTGCCTGAATTAGAAAATAGTGATACGGTGAGTAGCCATGATAGCTCGACCAATGGTCTGATTAACAGCTATAAAGCTTGGCGATAAGTTAACAACGTATTATTTAAATACGTCAATATAAGGCAGGGAGTTCCTGCCTTATATTGTTCAACTGACCATTGTTAAATAGGTCGTTTTTCAATCAATAAAATGTAATTTGTTATGATATTAATAAATTTTATTATTATCGGTAACTTGCGAGTAGTTAAAATATTTTTCACTATATTTTTACATTTTGTGTTGAAAATGTGACTTTTTATATAAATTGTTAGCTAACTTTAACCTTGTCGTAAAACAACGTGATATCCTATTGCGTAAGAAATACAGTAAATCATAACCATGTTATTCATGGTGGAATTTTAAGTAATGGATGAAACGCTTTTTACTTCTCAGCCGATTCATTGGCTGGCGGAGAACGATAAAAACGATAAAATAGTGCCTGCTAATATATTAGATTGGCTATTAGAACATGGCTCAATGACAAAGCGTTTTGAGCTGCATAGCCAGCAAGTGGCTGTGATACCTTATTTAGAGTGCTATGTATCGCAAGATAAGCTAAGTGAGAATGAAGTACAGTCTTTACCTAAAAGTCAGCGCTATTGGGTCAGAGAAGTTGTCATGTATGGGGATGGCATCCCTTGGTTACTGGGCCGAACTATCATCCCTGAAGAAACCCTGACCGATGATGACCAGCAATTGGTGGATATTGGAAGGGTGCCATTAGGGCGCTATTTATTTAGCAGCGATCGTTTAACTCGAGATTATATCCATATTGGTTCTTGCGCGAATCGTTGGGTGCGTTGTTCTCGGTTAAGGCTATCGGATAAACCTTTATTATTAACAGAAATATTTTTACCTGAATCACCTGCATATCGTTAACTATCCTAAGTATTTTGAATTTTCAGGTCTCTGCAATGACACTATGCCAACAAATATAAATCAGTAAGTTGCAGAGGTTAGTGGTATTAAAATATACCCAATTTGAAGTATGATGGAATTCGAAAAGGAGCACGACAAAGTGGAGGGAAGTATGACGCTAAGTAAATGGCATGCATACAGCCGTTTAATGCGTATTGATAGACCCATTGGTTCACTGTTGCTATTGTGGCCGACGTATTGGGCATTATGGATTGCGGCTCAAGGTACGCCAAGTTTACATCTTTTAATCGTCTTTACTGCTGGTGTATTTTTTATGCGTGCCGCTGGCTGCGTCATTAATGACTTTGCTGATCGCCATTTTGATGGCCACGTAGAGCGGACTAAACATCGCCCTCTCCCGAGTGGTGATGTGACTGAAAAAGAAGCAAAAATATTGTTTGCAAGCCTTGTTGGCCTTTCTTTCCTGCTGGTTTTAACACTCAATTCAATGACGATTTGGTTGTCAGTTGCCGGTTTGGCCCTGGCATGGGTTTATCCTTTCGTTAAGAGAGTCAGTAACTTACCTCAAGTGGTATTAGGGGCGGCTTTTGGTTGGTCAATCCCAATGTCTTTCTCTGCTGTTGGTGAAACGTTGCCTGCTGTTTGTTGGTTACTGTTTTTAGTGAATATTATCTGGTCTGTGATCTACGATACTCAGTACGCGATGGTAGACCGTGATGATGATTTAAAAATTGGTGTGAAATCAACCGCTATTCTATTCGGGCAATATGACAAACTGATTATTGGTTTGCTGCAATTACTGATGGTTGGCTTATTATTGGTGATTGGCTCACTGGCGGGTTTAGGAACCCTTTATTATATTTCATTAGTGTTAGTTGCGGGTTTATTTATCTATCAGCAGCAATTGATGGTTAACCGTGAACGTGCGCCTTGCTTTAAAGCTTTTATGAATAATAACTTTGTTGGTTTAATTTTGTTTATTGGTATTTTTATCAGTTATTTTTGAATTACATCCATTGAGCCAAAGTAAAAAGGTCATGTTATTTCTAACATGACCTTTTTGTTTTATTAACCTGAGAAAACGTGATTAGCTTTTCTTTTGCTCCAGAGATTGCGTGCTTTCACTTGGCTTTTTTTCCGAAAACTCATCGTCCTGGCTAACACTTTCAATGGTCAAGCGGATCTCCGGTGACATCAAACGGGCCAGAACGGCATACAGTTTCTGTGCATTGGTAACAAAAATATCATTTTCATTATTGTCAATGTAGCCTTCTTCTCTGAGGGTATCGACTAACGTCGAGAATACCGCTTTATCAAAGAACTCAGGTGCATTAATACCATGCAAAACAGAAAGGCGCTGCGCAAGGATACGACTTTGTTTTTCCAGTGTACTACGGCTGATTTCTGGGCTCGCATTGAGTAATGACAATGTGATTGCATAACGTTGCAAAGTTTCACGTACACCAGCAGCTAAAAGCTGTAATGGACGAATACGGCGAGGGTTTAACACCACAATATCGTCTTCTTTTAAGCAAATTAACTTTTGGTTATTCAGTTCATCGATCAGCGTATCTACCGCTTCATGTAGCTCATCACTGTTATAACGCATAAACAGTTCTGCTTTTAAGAATGGGTAAATTTGACCGACTTGATAGTGAATATCTTGGCGACTAATGCGCTCATGGTGTAGCACAATGCTAGTTATGAGTGATGGTAATACCAATAAATGATGGATATTGTTACGATAATAGGTCATTAAGACGGCATTTTCGCGAGGAAGAATAATAATATCCCCCATACTGTCTTTTTCTACTTCGAATTTATCCATTTGCAAAGCATGTTCTAACAATTGCTCGGCTGTTTTATTTGGGGTTGTTGCATCTGCGGTGTATGGCACGTTGCGTAATAATTGCAGGTAACATTCGACTTGTTCAACCAGTTGCTCACGAGTGAGCGAGCGTTGACGAGATGCCAGCAATGCGGTTGCACAGAGGTTAATCGCATTGGCTGCGGCTGCATTATTAATATTAACCATAATGTTATCGGCTAACGAACTGACCGTTGGGTTTAACCAGGTTGGCCTTTGTGGTTCGATAGGGTCGATAGAGTCGCGCCAATCAGGTACGCGCTGATTGAGGTAATGAGGTAAAGAAATAGGTTGACCGAAGTTAACATACCCTTGACCTAAGTTGCGTAATTTACGTAACCCGCGAACCATGGAGAAAAAGCCTTCTTTCTCTTTTTCTGCACCACGAAGTTCTTTGGCGTAAGTTCCCACTTCCATGACATGTTCATACCCAATATAGATAGGAACAATGGTAATAGGGCGTGAGTCACCGCGCAACATCGCTTGTAACGTCATTGAAAGGGTGCCCGTCTTCGGTTGTAATAAACGTCCGGTACGTGAGCGCCCACCTTCCACAAAGTATTCGATGGAGTAACCACGTGCAAACAGTTCACTTAAATATTCGCGGAAAACAGTCGAATACAGTTTGTTTCCTTTAAACGTTCTGCGAATAAAAAAGGCCCCTAAGCGACGGAAAATTGGCCCTGCTGGCCAGAAATTAAGATTGATCCCCGCTGCGATATGAGGCGGTACTAGCCCTTGATGGTATAGCACATATGAGAGCAGTAAGTAGTCCATATGGCTGCGGTGAGAGGGAACATAAACGATTTCATGGCCGTCTTGTGCGAGTTGGCGAACCCGTTCAGCGTGCTGAACATTGATACCTTGATAAAGGCGGTTCCAAGTCCAACTAAGAACTCTATCGGTTAAACGAACTGCCTCATAAGAGAAATTGGCCGCAATTTCTTCCATCATCCCAACGGCATTTTGCTGAGCTTTTTTAAGTGGGATTTTTTTACTGCGCGCTTCGTCTTCAACGGCTTTTTCAATCGCTTTTGACGTTAATAGCTTATTAAACAGCTCATAACGGGCGGGTAGTTTTGGCCCAACTGCAGCTAAGCGTTGGCGCGAATAGTGAATACGCGCGACACGAGCGAGTTTGTTGGCAATGATGGTATCTGTACCGTGGTCTTGCGCCATTTTCCCAATTGAGACAATCGGAGATAAACGCACGAAGCTGTCACGCCCTAACCATAAAACGGCAAAGAATTTTTGGATACCGTTTAACAGTTTCAATGGGGGGGCTGGAGTATGGCCTTCACGCCCAGGTGAACGCCCAAACATCACGGATGCAGGTAGCATTTGAATATCTAGATTTGGATTGTTTTTGTGCAAATCTAAATAAGCATGGAATGTTTTTACTGAATCTTTACGTGGATTCGGTGAATAATAGCGAAAAACACGTGGACCATCATCGATAAAAACGTAAGCCGGAAGCTTCGTTCCATTGATATCATTGTCGACTAGCGGGTCTGGCAGACCGATAGCTAAGCATTGATGCCGTAGCGTGAGGAGGTCAGACTTCGAATGATAAGGTAATACGTACAGAGTTGGCCTGTTGACATCAAGCTGCAACTCAGTGACGGGATCCGAAGGAATTAGTTTACTTTTTACCAATAATTTAAGTGGCAAATTCAACGTGTTGTAATATATTTTACGCCATAGTGACATAAATGATTATAGCCTCTTGTTAACAATGCTGCGCAATCATACCAGAAATACCTGGTTAGATCTGTTACTGACAATTCACTTTGACCGTAAAAATCGATTATTGTTTGTATTTTTTAAGGAATAAATATGGCGAGTCAAGTTAAGGGCTTCACGCGAGTGATTAAAGCTGCGGGGTATTCCCTTAAAGGTTTGAAGGCAGCTTGGGTTAATGAGGCCGCATTTAGGCAGGAATCCGTTGCGGCAATTATCGCAATTTTTATCGCATTTTATTTAGATATCAGTTACATAGATAGAATCCTGTTAGTAAGCTCAGTTGTGCTGGTGGCAATAGTCGAATTATTGAATAGCGCGGTAGAGGCTGTGGTTGATCGTATTGGTAGTGAATATCATGAGCTTTCAGGGAGAGCTAAAGATATTGGTTCTGCTGCGGTATTTGTGAGTATCGGTTTAGCTTTGTTCATTTGGGCGCTGGTATTATGGCAACGCTATTTCACTGGTTAAGGTGTTTGGTTACTTCATCGGGAAAAAGAGAGTAAATCGATAACAAATGCTTAAATTGAGCGATTTAACTGTTCCAAATCTTCATTTACCTGTATATACTCACAGCTTGACTGTATAAACAAACAGGGGAACGGAATGAAAGCACTGACGGCTCGACAACAGCAGGTTTACGATCTGGTGCGAGATCACATTTCGCAGACAGGTATGCCACCTACACGTGCTGAGATAGCAGCAAGCCTTGGTTTTCGTTCGCCTAATGCGGCAGAAGAACATTTAAAGGCCTTGGCACGCAAAGGGGTTATTGAAATTGTTTCAGGCGCATCCCGAGGTATTCGTCTGCTTCTTGAAGAAGAAACCGAAGATCAGGGGTTACCTCTGATTGGGCGTGTTGCCGCTGGCGAACCATTATTAGCGCAGGAACATATTGAGAGCCACTATCAAGTTGACCCTGAGCTGTTTAAACCACATGCAGATTTTTTATTGCGTGTGAACGGGATGTCCATGAAAGATATTGGTATTATGGACGGCGATTTATTAGCTGTGCATAAAACGCAAAATGTACACAACGGGCAAGTGGTTGTCGCTCGTATCGAAGATGAAGTTACGGTTAAACGTTTTAAGCAACAGGGTAACCGCGTTGAGTTAATAGCAGAAAACCCAGAATTCGAACCTATTGTTGTTGATTTACGCCAGCAAAACTTCACTATTGAAGGTTTAGCTGTTGGGGTTATCCGTAACAGTGATTGGTATTAATTTCCGTGAGTAGCCAGGCGTCATGGTAGGTTACACTCAGGAATGACTACGGCAGGCAGATTTCATTACTTTATTTTGAGGTCTGCCTGTTTTATTTCCTGTCTTATATTTTTTCTCTTCTCTCTGTATTCATCAAACTCTTTAGCAATACAGCAATTTATTTCTTTTTTGCTGTTATAGGTTGTTCGTGGTTATGATGACAATGCTCGTGATCTTGGCAGCTATTCACCTCGTCACAACTCTTACACAAGCCATGGTTTTCCACCACGGTATGTCTTAAGCGGAATTGGTGTTCGTCGGCTAAATTAATAATGGCAGCTTCTATTGTTGTACAGTCACTTTCCGTTACGCTTCCACAATGGTCGCAAATCAACATAACAGAAATATGGCTTGGGTTATCAAAATGATGGCAGACGACATAGCTGTTTGTTGATTCAATTTTATGGATAAAACCTTGCTCCATTAAAAACTCAAGGCCACGATAAACCGTAGGGGGTTTAGCTTGAGGTTCAATTTCACGTAGCAGGTCGAGTAAATCATAAGCGCTGATTGCACCATGTTGCTGTGCTATCAGGCGCAATACCGTTTCTCTCTGTGGTGTCAATCTGACGCCTCTTGACTGGCAAATATGTTCAGCCATCGCAAGAACTTTTTTTTCACTCATCTTTTCCATTTTACTGACCCACCCGTTGAAAAATGCAAATGTTTACTGTTCACAAGTTTATCACAGTTTCTTGAACTATAGAGAATCAAGAAATGAAAGCATTGCCATCAAAAAATTTTAACCTTGCTAAGTATTTTTTTGATTAATAAAGAAAGCAAATGAGGGTAATGAAAAATATAAAAAAGGATATTTAAAATTAAATAGGAAAACAGAAACAAATATTAAACAAATACATGATAAAAGCGTAACGCATTGCGAACAATTAATTGAAATATTATGTTTCAATTTGATGTAATTTCAATTAAGACTTATCTTAACCTTAATTTTTAATATTCTTTTTGTTGCTATTTTTTCTGTCTTTTTAGATGTTGGTGTGATTTTTTCGCTAAAATTTAGTTTTAATTTCCGCTCTTATCTGTATTTATAGATTTAAATTTCGATATAAAACCATCTGTATTTTGACGTGTTTTGAGATATTTGTAAGTGAAAAATGAGGTTTTTATATAAGTTTTTCTAAGTAATATATTTGAAATGTATATTTTGATGCTATTTTGATTTTATATTTTTCGCCTTATAGCTTTGATGTGATTTTATTCTGTATTAACTCTAATTATGTGTTCGTTTTGACAATAAATATCGAATATGTAGAATTGATATCAGAAAGTATCGGAAGGCATGTGTAAAAAGTCATTTTCTATTTCTATATCAATTTTGGCAAATTACCCCTTATGGGAATAATTAATATTGAATAGAAAATAAAGAATTAAAAATTTTAGGTATTTTAAAAATTATAGATGAAAAGGATCTTATTTATATATTCACCTCTAATCTGAATGAAATTAATGATGTTGGATGACGGAAAATTTCACTGTTAAGTAATCAAAAAAATAAAATTGATTCCTTATCAATAAAAATCAGAAAAGAGGTAGCTACTTCCTACTCATTTAAAGGAAATGTTTATGAAACTGAATAAATTAGCGTTAACTCTGGCTTTAGGTTTAGGTGTTGGTATTTCTGGTGTTGCAGTGGCTGAAGATCCAGTAACTCCACCAACAGTTGAAAGTTCACAAGGTGAAGTTCGCTTCACTGGTTTTATTAATGATGTTCCATGTTCAATTGATGCAAACAACTTAAAACAATTAGTTGAGTTTGGTGAAATTGCATTACATGAACTGACATCTAACCAATACCGTTCAGATAACAGAGATTTCGATATCGTATTGAAGAACTGTTCAACTGAAACGTATAAAAACGCCAAAATCACCTTTACTGGCCCAACTATTTCCGGTTTCCAAGGTTTTACCGGTGATCTACTTGGCTTAGGTGGAAAAGTTAAAAATGCCGGTATTGTAATCACTAATGGTGCTGACAAAGTTGTTGAATTTGGTAAAGCATTCCCAGGTACTGGTGATGGATATGCATTAAATGCGGGTGATGGTAAAGAAACGACACTGCACTTCTCTGCGTATGTTAAAGGTAATGAAGCAGCGGACGCGAAAGCAACAACAGGTAGTTTTAACACTGTTGCTAACTTCAAAATTATTTACCAATAAGTTCAAGCTTAGTTAAGTAAAAACATGTGGCGTATTAATGACGCCATATGTTTCTACCTTCTTTTTTCATTTTTAGTCTGATAGGCGGCATAGTTGAATGAAAAGCATGAAACTCAATTTAATTACAAAATTAATGCTTTTAATATTAACGCCGATGGTTGCATTTTCTGAAGAGGCAGTTGATTTTAATACTGATTTTTTAGAAGCAGACAGCACTGAAAATGTCGATTTTAGTAAGTTTTCTCATGCCAATTATATTCCACCTGGAAATTATTCTTTAGCTATTTCGGTAAATAAAGTCAAAATCTCCATGGAGCAATCCATTATATTCTTTACACCTAATTATGATGAGAAAATATCATTAGCTTGTATTACACCTGAATTATATGAGCAACTCGGATTAAAACCTGAATGGAGTAATAAAGTAACTTGGTTACTTGATGGAAAATGTTTAGATATTCGGTCTGTACCAGAAATGCGGACTCAAGGTGATCTTGCAAAAAATATTGTCGAAATTAGCATCCCTCAAGCTTATATGGAATATGAAGACCCGAATTGGGATCCTCCGTCACGTTGGGATGATGGCATTCTAGGTGCATTTATCGACTACAATGCGACAGGTCGGGTGGTTAAAAAAGAAACGGGTGACAAAGGAACAGATTCAGGTATCACAGCGACAGGAACAATGGGAACAAATATTGGCGCTTGGCGTTTTAGAGGTGATTGGCAAACGCAAAAAGGCCAATTAAATAAAGGCGGCCAATCATGGTCATGGAACCAATTATATGCGTATCGAGCCATACGTTCCTTAAATTCAAGGTTAACGTTTGGTGAACAATACCTGTCTTCAACGCTGTTTGACAGTATTCGTTATATTGGTGCTAGTTTAGAAACCAATGAATCTATGTTACCACCGCGTTTGCAAGGCTATGCACCTGAAATTGCGGGGGTTGCCAAAACTAATGCGACCGTCATTGTGAAGCAGGATGATCGTATTATTTATCAAAAAGATGTGAGTCCTGGGCCATTTCGTATTCAGGATGTGAACTCTTTTGGTGGTGGTACGTTAGATGTTTCTATTCAAGAACAAGATGGTAGTGTGACTCACTATAAGGTGGAAACATCTCGTTTAGGGACTTTGACTCGGCCCGGTCAGCTTATTTACCAGTTTGTCGTTGGTAAACCGACTAAAAATGAACATGATACTCAAGGTCCTGCATTTAGTTTGGGGTCCTTATCATGGGGTGTAACTAACAATACAACTATTTACGGTGGTGTTCTTGGTTCATCAGAATATCAAAATATTGCGATTGGTTTAGGGCGTGATTTAGCACCATTTGGCGTATTGTCAGGGAACTTAAGTATCTCTCGTGCTGAAATGGGTAGAACCGAAAATAACCAAACTTTGACGGGTAATTCATATAACGTCACTTATTCTAAACAATTTGATGATATTAACAGCCAAATTACATTCGCAGGCTATCGTTTTTCTGAAAAAAATTATATGAGCATGAGCCAATTTATTGACCGTCGCTATAATGAAAGTACGGTTGATAGTGGTAAAGAGCTTTATACTATTATATTTGGTACTGCATTCCCTGAATATAATACTAATATGTATTTAAATTACTCACATCAAACTTATTGGAATAGGTCATCATCGGACCAATATAATCTAACAGTTTCTAATTATTTTGATTTGGGGAAAATAAAAAATTTAAGTCTTAGCTTAACAGCTTACAAAACAAAATCAGATCAAAATGATGATGACGGAGTTTATCTGAATTTAAATGTACCATTGGATAATAATCAAGCGAGTATTAGTTACTCGGGCTCTTATTCAAGAAATACAAGCAGCCATAACGTTAACTATTATGACCGTATAAATGAACGTAGTACTTATTCTATTTCAGCGGGTACATGGGATAAAGACAAGGTCACAACATCTGGTATGTATAACTACGATGGTGATACCGCACAACTTAATTTGAGTGGAACTTATATTCAAGATAATCAATCTACTCTTTCGATGCAGTTGAAAGGGGGACTGACCATGACCCAAGAAGGTGGTGCTTTACACCGTAATACTTCAATCAATGGTGGGTCAAGGATACTGTTGGATACGAATGGCGTAGCTGATATTCCTGTGCAAACAGGGGTAACACCAATACGCACGAATCGATACGGTAAAGCCGTTATTACCAGTGTTATGGATTATAACCGCAATAATATTCGAATAGATTTAAATAGTGTGCCAGATAATGCAGAAGCAGTTCAATCGACACAGCATGCGACATTAACGGAAGGGGCTATTGGATACCGGAAGTTTAATGTCATTCAAGGTGAAAAAATATTGGGAACAATTCATCTTGCAAATAATAGTTATCCACCATTTGGTGCATCTGTTAAAAATGAAAAGAGTGTTGAAGTTGGTATCGTTTCAGATAATGGATTTATTTACTTAGCGGGTATTAACCCATCAGATGTTCTTGAAGTGACTTGGGGAAATAATTCATCTTGTCACATTCAATTACCTGAAAAAATAGAAAGTGGCATGGAACATACAATGTTATTACCATGCAAATAATTATAAATATGTTTTAACGTCAACGGTGAAAATATGAAATTTATAAATAAAGTTCAAATTGTAACAGCGATAAGTCTTTCTTTATTAGCACAATCGGCTTATTCAGCGATTGCACTAGATAGAACGCGAATTATTTATAATGAACAAGACAAAACAGTCGGTATGGGACTGACTAACGAACATTTAACTAGCCCGTATTTAGCTCAGGCATGGATAGAAAATGACAAAGATGAAAAAGTAAATTCACCTTTTATTGTAACACCTCCTGTGCATCGTATTGAAGCTAATTCTAAAAGCCAAATTAAAATACAGGCAATCCCTGCAGTAGCGCAATTACCTAAAGATAGGGAAAGTGTTTACTACTTAAATGTGAGAGAGATCCCACCACGTAGTGAGAAAGTGAATGTATTGCAAATTGCGTTACAGACAAAAATTAAGCTTTTTTACCGCCCAGCAGCAATTGCAATTAAAGATAGAATGGAAGTGATCCCTCAAGAAAATGAGATAAAAATTCTTAAGCAGGGGGCGAGTTATATTGTGAAAAATCCATCACCTTACTTTTTATCTATTACGAAACTGAAAAAAGGCAATACTGAAGTTCAAAATTTTGAACCTGTAATGGTTGCGCCATTTAGTGAGGCGGGTTTAGGCAAAGTTGCTGGGGATTTAGGTTCATCTCCAACTTTGGTTTATCTCAATGACTTCGGCGGAACAATGGATTTGAAATTTAGCTGTCAGTCAGCTGAATGCTCAGTGCTGCCAAGAAAATAAGGTTTGACGCCATGATGTCTATTAAAACATTAACAAAGGTATTTGTGTTATTGCTCACTTTACAGATATCGAGTGTATTTGGTTTTTCTGGATTCCTGTACATTGATATTAAAGGAGAAGTACTATCAAAGCCTTGTTCAATTAATAATGGGCAAACAATAGAAATTGATTTTGGCGATGTATTAACAACACGTGTTCAAGATGAGGTTTATAAAGCACCCATTGATTACACGGTGACGTGTAAAGATGGCGTCCAACCTAAATTGAACATTTTTATTGAGGGAATATCAGCAAGTTTTGATCAGCGCCTATTAAAAACGGATATTGATAACCTTGCGGTATTATTTAAAGCAGACACCAGCGATTTCCCACTGAAAAAGAAACGGGCTTTTAACTTTGCAAATCCATTGAAATTATATGCTGTATTAGTGAAAAAAAACGGTACGGATTTACCCGCAAAAAGTTTTACGGCAAATGCAACGTTGAAAGTCGAGTATCAATAAGGGGCTGAGATATGAAGATTGCTAATAATATAATTGGGTTGGTGTTACTCAGTGCCATCTTATCTTTTACATCAGCCGCGAAGGACTATGAAACAAAAATTAGTATTAAAGGTAATTTGATTACACCGCCACCTTGTCATATTGATGATGGTAAAGATATTGAAGTTGATTTTGGTAATGTATCAATAAAATCAATCCAAGGTAATGACCAAAAAAGGCAAGTTAATTACCAGATCCAATGTGGTGAAAATAAAAATAACTGGTCTATGTATCTGATGTTAGATGGAATAAAAAGTGATTTTGATATAAATGGGTTAAATACTGGCATTAATAATCTTGCAGTAAAATTCCAGCTTTCGGATACCGAATTGGAATTAGGTAAGAAATACCTCATTAATCCTAGTTCTCCTGGTGTACTTTGGGCCGTATTAGTCAGAAATGGTAATAACGAACTAAAGACTGGTGATTTTATTGCTAATGGCACTATGGTTGTGGAGTATCAATAATGAAAAAAACGACCTCACTATTAATCGGGATATTGTTTGCTTCGATAAGTACGGCATTTTTAAGTAGCAATGTTGTCTTTGCAGCTAAAAATAATGTCAAAGTGAAAGGGACACTGGTGAATTCACCTTGTGTTGTTTTGCCGGAAAATAAAATGATGGAAGTCGATTTTGGCGATATTCGGTTATTAGATATTTACGACCCGACTTATCAATTGCCTCGCAGAGAGTTAACGTTGGTATTATCTAATTGCGACTTAACTATTGCGAAAAAAATGAAAGTGAAGTTTACCGGATCGGAACATAGGCAAATGTCAGGATATTTGGCATTAACAGATACGGAACACAACCCTGGATTAGGGATTGGCATTGAGCTAGCTAGCGGTGAAGAAATTAAAGTGAATAAGTTTTCTTCGCTAGTACCAATTATTCAAGCTGGGAAAAATGAACTGAAATTTAATACTTTTCTCAAGGCAACCCCTGAAGCAATCAATAATAAACAAATTAAAACAGGGCGGATTGCCGCAATAGCCACTTTCTTATTTGAGTACGAGTAATTTCATTCTCAGAACCTTATCTGGTGCTGATATTAAAACGTTAAAATGAATATAAAGAGATCTGAAATGGGAAAACGAATTCAACAATTATTATTAGCCATACCATTTTTGTTCTTTGGTTTGGGAAGTTACGGTTCGACATATTTTTCTTATGTGGAAGAAGTTGAATCATTATCTAAGTATGAAAATATTTACCATTTTGTAATGGAATACTGGAAGGAAAGTTCCCCTTATGAAGGTAACCCATGTCAATCGGTACTTGGTTCTACTGGTGCTAAAAGGTGTTATTTTACGATTAACCACTTACATTCAGGGAAAGAGGCCGGTGGTATCGCTTCTCGTGCAGATTGGTCGTGTGATGTGAATTTTGCAACTTATACGACAATGGCGGCAATTATCAGAGATGCTAATGCGATTTGTGGTCTTTCTTTTCCGAGAACAGGGAAGAGCCAACATAGTGGGGCAATTACGACGGATGAATGTGTAGGGATATTTTTAGCTACATCAAAAGGGAGTCAAGGTAAAATATTACCAGGAGGGATTTGCGGAATAGCACCTCCTCCAGCAGGAAAATGCTATTTTACTTCTCCGACGGGTAATGCGAATACTCTTGAATTAGATCACGGCCCTTTAAATGCGGATGAGTTAAACGGCGATGTTGAAACTGGGCTATTTTATATCCAATGTAACCAGGATATGAGTGTGAAAGTTTCATCCAATTTGCAGCAAGATAATGTTTATTTACGTTCGAATGGTGAGTTGCAATCTCATGTTACCTTAAATAACCAGTCAGCAGCAAAAGGGTTGGTTCAGTCAGTCAGAGCGAATCAAGTTTGGCCAGTACGTGTAGAGTCAACATTAAAAACAAATGGTACTGTTGCGCCAGGAAAATTTAGTGGTCGTATTACTCTTGTTTTAACTATTCCATGATTTAGACAGATATTTAGATTCGTCATTTCCCATGTTGACGGTTTTGCCTACTTAAACGTAATTGTTGGTAGGCTTTTTTTTTATTGAACTTGGCAAGTAAAAGCGGAATAGGATTCATCTTTGATGATATAAATATTGTCTTCCATTTTAGTAATGTTGACATAATATTTTATTTTATCTTTTTCTAATTGAATAAAGTTAGAAAATAATTTCTCTGGGATATTATCTGAGTTGGTTACTGATGATGACGTAAACGTGACAGCATAGTTACCTTTATGGTCAACATTTTGATAATCAAAGTAAAGAGCTCTATCTAAACGGTAAATTTGGCTATTATCTTTTAAATAACCATACATATTCATTCGTCCTTGCTGACCAGGGGAAAGTTGGACATTAACTTTTGATTTTAAACTTAAGCCATCTTGGGTGTTATTATCTTTAATCCATAATATTTCGGAGTGGCAAATTTGGATATCATGACTGCTTTTCTTGATCATGAGTGATGCAGTTGATGCTGTTGCAATTAAAAACAACGAAGCAAAAATATATTTTTTCATTTAAATCCTCTGATCATTGATTGAGATACAATCAAATTTTTTATTGATTTCTTTGCAAATACTAATAGATATGTTTTTGTCGATAGAGTAGGAGTTATTTAAGTCTGATAAAAGAATAATTCTCTTTGGTTCATTACATGGTATGTTGTATTTATTCAGTTTTTTATTTACGATAGCAATATTATCGCTGGAAATGTTACCGACCATATCAATCGGCATTTGTATGACACAGTTTTCATTTGTGCTTACAGTAAGATAATTATTGGCTGGATCTGTTTTATCCATTGGGTGTTGAGTAAATAAATAGATTAAATAACATATTGCAAGCGTTGAAATAACTAGGAGTAATATTTTTAAAGGTTTTTTAGCACTTTTTTTTATTATTTCATCCTTACCGTATTGAAGAGGTAAGGTTTCGTTAATATCCATTGTTTGTGTATGGTTATTTTCTATGTTATCAATAGCGGTTAATGGCTTATCAATAGTAGTGATGAGCGAAGTTTGAGTCGCTAATGGGTTATCAATTGGTTGAGGGGAATATTCTGGGTTTTCAATATAATCATATTTATCATTGAGATAAATAGTATTTTCCGTGACATTTTTATTATCAGTCTCTACATTTTCATGTATGAATATATGATTATCGAGACGAAAGCCTTTTTTAGGTACAGTAACGATCGACTTAGGGTCGATACCAACTTGTTCAAGTTTTTTTCTTATCTCACTAATATAAGTATTTAAATTATTATTAGAGCCAACCAGCCCATATTCTTCCCATACACTTGTTAAGAGCTCATCACGCGTTGCAATTCCTTTTTTTAAATTTAATAGAATGATTTGATTTAATAATCTTGCCGCAGGCTTAGATAATTCAATATTTTGATTTCGATCATCTTTTAGGTATATTAAACTTGTTTTCTGTTCGAAAATATATTTTTCATCAATAGTATAATCATGTGTTTCGATCATAAATACTGTTTGCTCTCTCTAATTAAAATGATTAATAGAAAATTTAAATTAAGGGAGTTAATTTTAGATAAAGTATATGGTTTTAACTTTTATTATTATACTTATAGTCTAAATACGGAATCAATTAACCGCAAGTATTGTGAGGTGAGCTTTTTTGTAATGAATTAGCAAATTTATTGAATTGACAGTCTATTTGTTACTTAAAGCTGTATAATGTTATATTTTAAGATATAAAATTTAGGTGTTAATCATATTTGTAGTTAAAAAGATAGAATAATCCATATAAATCAACCGATATAGGAATGTATTTTTTATGGGAAATATCCTAGGTATTTTTACTTAATCATTTCAATGTTAACTAATTTAAGACTCTATAATAAATATTAGGCAAAGAACTTAATTCTCTGCCTAATATATTAATGATTAATATTTGTATTCAATACCTAACCAATAGTTACGGCCTTCTTCAATATAGCCATTAGTATATTCATATGATTTATCGAATAAGTTGTTCACTGAGGTGTTAACAGAAATACCTTGGCCAAAATCATAATCTAAGCGCAGGTCAGTTTTAGCATAGCCGCGAACTTTGCTTTCGGCATCAACATAGTTAAACGCCCAGCTTCTGGCTTCTTCGGTAATGGTGATGCTAAATGGGGCGTATGGCGTGAATTTCACCCAAGCAAAGGCTTTGTGGGTAGGTAACTCGGCAACGTGTTTTACACTGTAGTGTTTAGGATCAGCGTGAATATAGCCGTAGCTTAAACCGGCTTCCATCCAATCCGTAATTTGACCTGTAGTACCGAAATCAATACCAAAGTAATCGACTTTCCCGCTATTACGATTTTCGAGTATATAGCCACCATTCTGATTCGTACCAACACGATGCGCCATTATGGCATCAGAGACATGGTTATAATAGAGACTTGAAGTATATGACCAAGTGGGTGAGATATGTCCCTTGTAAGTCAAATCATAGGTAAGTGCACGTTCTGTATCGATATGTGGATTAATGACGAAAGTATCGTCACTTTTCATTTTTTCTTTGGTATAACGCTCTTTTTGTGTTGGGAAACGACTTCTTTCTGATATCGAGAATTGTACTGTATCTTTATTTTCTAAGTGGTAGCGAGCCATTACTTCCCAGTTGAAGGCATGCTGGCTGTTACCATCGTATTTCTCAAAATCTCCTGATTTATAGTCATAGCGTTTGCCGTCAGCACTCTTGCGCCAGTCATAGCCAATGCCTCCGATAATATCGAGATTGTTCATAGCAACCCACTGGTACTCGGTAGCGATTGAATAGGTATTGTCTTTATAGCGGTCGAATGGAATATCTCTTTTTGACCGAGCTCTGTGTACATCTTTTTTCCAGTGGGCAGCAAATGACAGCATATCTAATTCACGCACGGTGAAGTCAACACGCATATCAGCCCCGTTGCTGTAGTCGTCATAACGGCTGTAGTTATAGATACCGTCTTTATAGTCTTTAACAGACCTATATTGATGGAGTGTATTCTTAAATGTGTCGTGGTACAGGCGGCTCTGTAAGGCGATATCATTGGTTATTTGGGTTGTGCCATTGAAGTAAAAACTTTCTTTGTCATAAGCAGGCCATTGCCATATTTGAGGCTTGGTATTTGTCACACTCGGGGGGCTATTTTTATCTCCATCTTGTTTGAGATAGGTAATGACATATTCGTCGGCTTCACGAGGTGTCCATCCCACTTTCACCATCATGCGTTTGTCGTCAGTAGCTGAATTCGGGCGACGGCCATTATTTCCTGCTAATGGATTGTTATTTTCAGACCCCGGTATTCCCATAAAACGCTGTTTATATTGGCTGCCACTCACTTGGATAAAGCCTAGGTCATTGCGTCCACCTAGGCGGGCACTGATATTGTGCGCATTATCAGCACCTCGGGTAAAGCCTTGGTTCAAGTTGATATTAGCTTCAAAGGGTTTTTTAGGGGTAGCGGTGGTTAGGTTTATTGCCCCGCCCATTAGGTTCGGGCCTTGTAATAGAGAGGTATAGCCGGTGGATAGCTCAACACTGGCCAGCTCGCTAGTCATAAATCGACCTAGGTCAAGGGTGCCATCATAAGGGACATAAGTGGGTATACCATCAAAGAAAATAGGCACTTGGCGGCTGTCAAAGCCACGTACATTGACTTGGGTTTCATTGCGGTTACCTGACTTTTGAATGGAAACGCCTGGCATTGTGCTCAGCGCCTGTGCGACGTTAGTTTTATTCAACTGTTTCATTTGATTTTCTGTGATGATGTTTGCATCAGCCGCAAGCGGGGTACTCCAAACGGACATCACATCGGTATTTTTTTCGGTGTTAGGTGAGGCGGCGTATCCTTGTGCTGTGAATAAAGCCATCCCGACTAAATAGGTAATTTGTTTTATTTTCATTATCTCTTTCCAGTTTCATAAATAGCAATATATTATTTTTTATATAACGATGTGCGTCATTAGCCATAAGTGGATGCAGCCTACGGGGTAGGCTGTTTTTGCAAATGGTTTCTTTGACGCTAACTTCTTTGGTTACTGCTTAAAAATCTTCACTTTGATATCTCGTGGTGCAGCGTAGTAAGGGGCTGATGTAACTAATAATGGCACCCCTGTTTGTGCGAATGTTTCTATTGTTTTTAAATTAATCCCACCTGCAATGGATAGTCGACAAGGCCGACTTTGTTGCTTGGCAAGTTCTTGTAGTCGCTGTATTTGTTCAATGGGTAATTTATCTAGCTGAATAATATCGGCTTGCGCATTGATGGCGAGAATGGCTTGCTCGTAGTCATCAGCCTCAACAATAATCATTTTTTCAGGAGCGGCTTGGCGTAGTCTTTTAATATGGCCAGCCCAATCATTTGGGTTTGCAAGACATTGGCGATGATTGGTGAACAGTAAGACACTTTCTGCACTGCCTGCCCGATGAATAATAGCGCCCCCAGCCAAAATCGCAGTTAAGGCAAGGGGCTTTGTCTGTGGAATGGTTTTTCGGGTGCAAGCAAGCTGCCCATCGGGTTGATATTGACGCAAAATACTGACCATTTGCTGGGTGTAGTGACTCACACCTCCACACCATTCAAGTACGTTTTGTACCGCTTTCCAACCTTGATGTAAGGCTTCAATAGGCCCCGTTGCATGAATTAAAACACTTTGTGGTTCAACAAGTTGGCCATCTTGAAAATGACAGTCACAGGTGATACCGAGTTTTTCTAACATACGCTTGGCGATAATCATCCCACTGATGCAGCCTCCAAATTTGGAGGTAAAGGTCATCACACCCAGTTGGGATTGAAGGCCGAGTGCCCGTGTGGTGAGGTCACCATATTGGATGTCATCTAGCAGCAGTTGATCGATCAATGCATCGGGCACGTAAATCATAATGTCAGTTCCGATTCATCGACTACATTCCAAGATACCATCGCCCAATCTCTAGATGGATAAGGGATTGTTTTGCCTAGAGCGGTTTGTTCATCATAATATTGACGTAGGATCGCGGTTTCTTCTGGCGTGATATTTTTAAGGGACCAATTGACACTTTCAGCGAAAGCTTCAAAGTTATCAAATCCACCTTTATTGGGGGTTTTAATGAAATCTACGCGCGCATTAATCCCCATTTGATGCAAAATATTCACTGCATAAATGTAGGTGGGTAAACGAATAACTTCACGACCAATGGTACGAATAATATTCTCATCGATAAACGTTGGATTAATGGTATGGGTGGTATAAACCCGCAGCTTGGTTTGGCGATTGAGCTTGAGCAATGCGGCTTTTAAATCATCAACCAGCGTTGAACGCGATGCCACTGAAATATCCACTAAAGGCAGGGCATCCCAACTATCTTCCCATGCGAGTTGTGCAAAGCGTGCATGTGGGATAGCGAGCTCTTTAGCTCGTAGTTCAGCCATTTCGAGCATGCCACGGCTATAATCAATTCCAATCACATCTTTAAATTCATTTGCGAGGCAAAGGCTTATGGAACCGGGGCCGCAACCGACATCAAGTAAGGTTTCAGCACCAGTTAAATCCATGAGTTCACGAAACCGTACTAAGTATGGGTCATGGGGATTAGCACAGTTTTGTGCCATTTGTTGTGCTTTTTTATCCCAATGCTCTGGCTCTTTGCGGCTACGTTGTGCCTGTTGCATGTGTTGTTGGTACATTTTTGAAAAATCGATTTGATTAATTAACATGATCCCTGACCTTAATAAGAAAACGTTGATGGAAGCTGGAAGTGAGCTTGAATGCTGCGCTCATCCACATTGTAAAGTGCTGCCAAGTTAGTAAGTGTTAACATACTATTTGATAACCCTTGCCTCGCTTTGTTGCGCTTATCAAGCAAAATGACGTTGTCAGCGATAGCTGCGGCATGCTGTGGATGATGGGTTGACATCAATATTGTCATGCCATGGGATTTAAGCTTTTCGATTTGTTCAAGTAAGCGAATTTGGTTACCAAAATCAAGGCTAGCGGCAGGCTCATCCATAATTAGAAGTAATGGTTTTTGTATTAAAGCTCTTGCTATCAATACTAATTGTTTTTCTCCGCCACTGAGTGTGCTGTATAGACGGGTTGCTAAGTGTGCAATGCCCAGATGCTTTAGTTGTTGATATGCTAAGTTTTTTTCGGCCTCTTTAGGAACTGAAAATATTGAAATATGGGGTGTTAAACCCATCATCACCATATCAAGTACAGTAAAAGTAAAGGGGGTATCATGGGCTTGGGGAACATAGGCGACAGTTTTGGCTATTTCGCGGGGTCTAAGGGCTTGAATGCTTTGCCCATTGAGTTGGATTTCACCTTTAATGGCGGGTAATAGCCCCAGTAACGTTTTCATTAAGGTGGTTTTACCGCAGCCATTTGCGCCTAACAAGCAGCTAATCTCCCCCTTCGGTAATGAAAGGTTAATACCATCAATGATAGCAGTGCCATGATAACCAATTGCGACCTTTTTCAAAGACAGAATGTTCATTTCACCCGCCTTGCCTGTAATAAAATAGCCAAAAAGAAGGGGGCGCCAATTGCGGAGGTTAAAATGCCTATGGGTAATTCAATCGCAGCAATAGTCCGTGCTAAGGTGTCAGTAACTAGCAATAAGATGGCACCAATGGCCAGTGATGCCGGGAGTTGATAGCGAAAGTTAGCACCCACTATCATTCTAGTGATGTGTGGAACAATTAACCCAATCCAACCAATAATTCCTGCGATCGACACCGCGCTTGCTGTCAGTAATGTGGCACAAATAATGAAAATAGTGCGGGTTAAACTGACATTGATCCCAAGGCTTTTGGCTTCTTCATCCGATAAACTGAGTAAATTCATACGCCAGCGCAATAATAATAGTGGAATGATGCCGATAATCATCAGCGGTAATACTGACACTAAATCTGCTTGGGTAATCGATGACAAGCCACCTAATAACCAAAAAGTGATGGAAGGCAACTGGGTGTAGGGGTCTGCGAGGATTTTCATTAAGGAGATGGCGGAACCACACAACGCACTGATAGCAACACCGACCAGAACCAAAGATAAAATAGGGTCATGTTGCCGCGCTAGGCGGGCAATAAAGCACACTAAAGTCACAGTGATTAGCCCACCAATAAATGCACTTAATTGAATGTAAAACAAAGATTGGCCGAAGAAAATACCAATGACGGCTCCCACGCCAGCACCCGCGGAAACACCTAGAATATCAGGAGAAACCAGTGGGTTACGAAACATTCCTTGGTAAGCCGCCCCTGCAATCGCTAGCCCTCCACCAATAATAATAGCGGCTAATGTGCGTGGAAAACGTATTTGCCAAAAAACGGTTTCATGGCGTGGGTTACTCAATTCACTGTGAGATGATAATTGGCTGGCAAATAGGCGATAAAGCTCACTGAGTGTAAGTGAGTACTTACCACTTGTTAACGCGATAACAAAGCTAATTAGTAACATGATGACCAATAAAAGGAATTTCCCCTTTTTGTTCAAAACATTATTCATGATTTTTCCATGAGCAAATCAACTTGCTGCGCCGTTAATGATGAATGGTAGAAGCGAGTAAAAAACTCAGCAATATCCTGTTTAATATTCTTGGCAATGTTTTTATCTAAATGGCTTTGTAGCCGCCTCATCCCCAATAAGCGGTTAACGCCTGGAGGCCCATCTAACCAACCAAATGGCATACCACTAAATACAAGTAATTTGCGATTGGCAATAGCATCAAGCCCTTGCCATAATGCAGAACTTGTCATCAGTTCAATGGCTTCGTCATATTGCGTTATAATGATGTCAGGGTTCCATTGGTAGAGCTGCTCCATAGAAACCGTAGTAAGGCCATGAAAATTAGGGATATCCACCACATTGCGTAAGCCTAGCATTTCAATCGCTTCAGTATGAATTGAGCCTTTAGCGCCGGTTTCTAAACCTTTTGACCCTCTCGCAAGGTAAAAACTCAGTGATTTCTGTTGGTTTTGATGAGCAAATAAGGCAGCATCATCAATATAGCGTTGAGCAAGTTGGCTCAATGGTTGTGCTTGTGGTAAAACGCCTAAAATTTCACCCAATTGCATTAGTTGCTGTGGTGAGTCTTTTAGGCCACCTGCGATTAACAAATAAGGCACATGGGTTTGTTTGGCGACCTTTTCCGCTTGAGAGCGATAAGTTTCGTCAATGTTTCCAGTGTCAATAATTAAGTCGGGGTTATAGGACAGCAGCTGTTCAAGGGAAAGGGTACTTCCACGTCCCGCTAAACGGCCATAAACTGGTAATTCAAGCCATTGTGGTGCAAAAAGGCCCGTTTGCCCTTTTTTCAATGAAATAGAGGCGAAACCCACCATTTTTTCTGGCGCTAAGGCAAACATCAGTAAATCAGAAGGGGGCCCCGAGCTGATGACGCGATGAATATCCTTGGGGGTTGGGAGTTTACCGAATATCGCTGCTTCAACTTCTGGGCGAGTTTGTGTGAAGCTTGGTAAGCAGTAAAAAGCCGTGAGGATAGCACTGGATTTAAGAAAATGTCTACGATTGATCGCCATAGTCTAATTTCATCTACTCGTTATAATAATAATTATATAGCGCGAAAATTAGCGGAGTCATGATAGAGAGTCAACTATAAAAATCGCATTGTTCGGAAAATTCGACATTTATGTGATGTAAATCAGTAACAAAGATTGCTATCGATTAATAGATAGCAGAACATGTTTATCGTTAACGAATTGGATATCGCTTTGAACTTATGAAGAAAAAAAGACCTTCTCTACAGGATGTTGCCGACCAAGTTGGCGTCACGAAAATGACGGTGAGCCGTTTTTTACGAAACCCAGAGCAGGTTTCAGAGGCTTTGCGTGATAAAATTGCTCAGGCGGTGGAGGCTTCCGGGTATATCCCAAATAAAGCCCCTGATATTTTATCGAACGCAACCAGCCACGCCATCGGGGTGTTGCTTCCTTCATTAACCAACCAAGTCTTTGCCGAAGTGATCCGTGGAATTGAAGCGGTAACAGACCGTCATGGCTACCAGACAATGTTGGCTCACTATGGCTATCTACCCGAAAAAGAAGAAGAGCGGCTGACTTCGTTACTTTCTTATAATATTGATGGCGTGATTTTAGCTGAACGAACCCACACAGAACGCACACTACGCATGCTTAAAACTGCGGGGATCCCCGTGGTTGAGATTATGGATAGCATTTCTCCTTGCCTAGATATTGCGGTGGGTATCGATAACTTTGAAGCGTCTCGCCAAATGACTCAGGCGATGATTGAGCGCGGCTGCCGTAAGGTTGTGTATTTAGGCGCAAGGCATGATGAACGTACTTTTATCCGCTTGAAAGGTTATGAGCAGGCCATGCTCGATGCCAATCTTGAACCACGAAATGTGATGACACAGGCTAGCTCATCGTATTCGTTAGGCGCTCAATTACTACACGATTGCCGTGCTAAGTACCCAGATACCGATGGTTTATTTTGTACCAATGATGACTTGGCAATAGGGGCTATTTTTGAATGTCAGCGTTTGGGGATTCAGATCCCACAAGATCTCGCGATTTCGGGCTTCCACGGCCATGATGTTGGCCAAGTAATGACGCCAAAACTGGCAAGTATTTTGACGCCAAGGGACCAAATGGGGCGTAAGGCGGCAGAAGTCTTGTTGGCGAGAATGTCTGGCAAGAAGCTAACGGGGACGCATTTTGATGTGGGGTTTTCAGTCCTTACTGGCGAAAGTATCTAATTATTCCTCGTCATCCTTCGCGCTGTCGCGTTGTTGCCTGTACTCGCCAACCCTAGTCACATACTTATGTATGCTCCTAGGGCTTGACTCGCTTGGCGCCTAGCGACAACACGAATTATTTAGAGGAATGTTTTAAGACGAGCAATAAAGTTTAAATATATTTTTTTGTTTTTTGCTATTGCTGTTTGTTTTTTATTTGCGAGTTTTGCTTTGTTCTTCACCTGCCTCTTCTGAAGTCAGATTGAGAGTATCATCACAGATCTGTTCTCTTCTTCACCAATTTGATTGCCAAATAAATCCGCACTGATGATAATGTTACCCGTAACTTGTTACCGGTAACAAATGCCGGTTTTTAACTAAAGCCAGGACAATAGTGAATATCTGAGGAGTTTCCTATGAATGATACCCAAAAACAAAACTATACATTTGTACTAATGGGGGTATCGGGTAGTGGTAAATCTGCTGTTGCTGCCGGTGTTGCACAGCAATTACAGGCTGCCTTCCTTGATGGTGACTTCCTTCACCCTAAATCAAATATTTTAAAAATGGCATCGGGTCACGCATTAAATGATGAGGACCGTAAACCTTGGTTAGTCGCATTAAATAATGCCATTTTTGCAATGCAAAGAACCAATAAGGTATCGCTGGTGGTTAGCTCAGCACTGAAAAAAAGCTATCGCGATATTTTAAGAGAGGGGAATCATAACCTCTATTTTATTTACCTAAAAGGTGATGCGGTTGTTATTGAAGAGAGATTGAAAGCACGTAAAGGGCATTTCTTTAAGCCTGAAATGCTGAAATCGCAATTTGATGCTTTACAAGAACCTGGTGCGGATGAACCTGATGTGCAGGCTGTTGATATTCGCCCATCCTTAGAGAACGTGATTGAAAATACGTGTTCTACTATTCGTAAGATTGTCGCTGGAGATAACTAATGAATACCCCAGAAACATTAAGCACACTAACGCTCGTGCTAACGGCTGTTGGCTCTGTCGTTTTACTGCTCTTTTTAGTGATGTATGCTCGTTTACACGCTTTTGTCGCGCTCATGATCGTTTCTATTGGGGCGGGTTTATTCTCCGGCATGCCAGTACAGCAGATCACTGAAACCATGCAAAAAGGCATGGCGGGAACCTTAGGTTTCCTTGCTATCGTAGTCGCTCTCGGGGCAATGTTCGGTAAAATTTTACATGAAACAGGGGCATTAGATCAGATTGCGAATAAGCTACTTAACCTGTTCGGTGAAAAGAATGCGCATTATGCCGTGGGTGTCGCAGGGCTGGTTTGTGCGCTACCGCTTTTCTTTGATGTAGCTATTGTGTTGTTAATCGGTGTGGTGTTTGCAGTAGCGAACCGTACAGGTCATAACGTTGTTCGCCTGGCTATCCCTCTATTTGCGGGTGTTGCAGCCGCAGCAGCGTTTTTATTACCGGGGCCTACACCCATGTTAGTTGCATCACAAATGGGTGCAGATTATGGCTGGATGATCTTAATTGGTCTGTGTGCCGCTATCCCTGGCATGATTTTAGCAGGGCCGTTATATGGTAAATTTATCAGTAATTATGTTCATATTGATATCCCTGCTGATTATCAAGCACCAAATACAGAACATGGCAAAATGCCAAGCTTTGGTTTCAGTCTGTGCTTAGTGCTTTTCCCATTGGTATTAGTGGGTTTAAAAACCATCGGTACGCATGTCGTTGAAAAAGGTTCTACATTAGAGCACTGGTTAGAATTTATTGGCCACCCTTTCACAGCCTTACTGTTAGCGTGTTTACTGGCAATTTATGGCTTAGGTTTCCGCTATGGTATGGATAAAGAAAAAGTCATGGCGATTTGTTCTGCCGCTATCCAACCTGCTGGGATCATTCTACTTGTGACTGGTGCGGGTGGCGTATTCAAACAAATTTTAGTGGACTCCGGTGTGGGACCTGCATTAGGTGACTCTTTAATTGGTGCTGGCTTGCCGATAGCGGTTGCTTGCTTCGTATTAGCAGGTGCTGTACGTGTTATTCAAGGTTCTGCAACCGTTGCATGTTTAACTGCGGTAGGTTTAGTGTTACCTGTTATCAGTGAGTTAGGCTACTCAGGTGCACAATTGGCAGCGTTAGCCGTTTGTATCTCAGGGGGGTCTTTGATCCTAAGCCATGTTAATGACTCTGGTTTCTGGCTGTATGGGAAATTTACTGGCGCGACAGAAGCTCAAACCCTCAAAACTTGGACTGTCATGGAAACTATCCTTGGTACGACAGGGGCAATTGTCGGTATGGTGTTCTTTATGTTCTTGTAATATGTGACATAAAAATATAATCAAGGCGCCCACTATCAAGTGGGCGTTTTTGTTTATTAGCTTAAACTAATTTTAGGAATGATAATTTCATTGTGGGGTTGTGGGGCATTAATATGTTTAACATGGCTCGGTGATAACGCAATGTGCTTCGTAAAAAATGAGGTCAGCCCTAAGTCATGAGTAGAAAAGAAAATAATTGATTTATCTAATTCAAACTCTTGTTTCACTAATTGTAGAAATGCGAGGGCATCAGAGGTCGCCATAAAGGATGTCGATTCGTCTAGAAATATCATTTCAGGTTGTTTTATCAATGCAAGAACGAGCTGTAACTTTTGTTTTTCCCCTGTAGAGGCAGCAATGTCAGTGACGAGTGTATCATCTAACGTTTCTTTGCTAATCAGTAAAGTTGGGCAACATAATTTGGTAAGGCGGACAATGATGTTGTTATCGAATACACCGTAGAAGTTAAAATTGTCACGAATACTGCCATGAATGAATGTTGAAATACCATTATGGTAGGCAATTTTTTCTGTTAAAAAGGATTGGGAAATCTCATCGATACCAATGCCATTGATTGCTATATCCCCTGATGAGTATTCTGAAGTCCCACATAATGCTTTCATTAGTGATGTCTTTCCTACTCCTGAAATACCTGTAATACCGATAACATCCCCAGATTTGGCTTCAATATTGAGCTGGTTAATGATGGTTTTACCGTGAATATTAACGCTAAGATTTTTTGCACTAAAATGCGTTATCGAATTCATTGTTATGCCATCAGTTTTGAAATGGATTAGTGGATTGTTTTTTAGCTGCTCAATACTGGATTTGATATGAAATAGATGTGTTTTCACCATGAATAAGCGATTAATTGCACTTGTAATTGCACCTGAAAGTCGACCATTAATGATCATGACCGCGATAACGGAAGCCAAACTTAAACTCCCTTCACCAATAGCTAAATAGCTAGCCACGTACATTACAATCATGGATAAAAACGTATTTACTTTGATGATTTCCATCCAATGGTGGTTGGCCTCATTCAGTTTTAATTTTATTTTTTCATCTTCATTGGTTTTTATACTGATGTACTGCTTAAAGTGGTTATCTCTGGCGAAATACAGCTCATGTTTTTTCTGTTCTAAGGAGTAGTACATGGCTGATTTTTCATAGTTTAAGGTATTTGCTCGAAGCATATTTTTGTAGGAAAGAAAGCGGACATGTAGGCATAGAAAGATAAGTCCAGCGTAATAGCTTAATAGCAATAATGAATAAAAACCTAGCATGCCAAAAATGCAGAATGAAAATAAAATGGCTAATCCGATATCATAAATGATTTGTGGTTTGATTTCCCATACCTGCAAGATCGACGCTTCGGCGGTCCTCACCTTAATGGAGGCACTTTTACAACTCGATTGTTTTAATAAATTAACGAAATAACGGTTAAAAGTGCTGATGTTAAGCTTTATTTTTTTTGTGTTCTGTTCATGAATAATATGTTTAATAAAAAACTCTAAGCCAATAACAACAATGAAAATAAAACTAATATACAAAAGTGAGCTTATTGACTCACTGTAAACTAATCGTGAGTTAAAAAGATTTGAGTATAAAGGTAATAACAGCGCAAATACGATTAAAGGTAATGAAAATAAATTTGATTTTGGCGTTAATTTAATCAGTGATGTGTATATGCTCTCTTCATTTAATGTGTTTTCACTCGCTTGGAATGAAAATAAGTGTTTACTTTCAATTAGTTGTTTTGTTATTGCGGTGTCGGTTGTTAGATTGGTTAGCTGGCCCCTATGATTCTTAATAATAATGTATTTTCCATTTTCTATCTCCATAATAAAAAGGGCTGGTAGGTTCTTGTCACTAAAATCAGAAAGAGAAACATATTGATAAGTGAAAAAATCATTATTAATAAACTCATTAATATTATTTAATATATATTTATTATCATACGATAGAGCTGGAGAAGTAAATGGCTCTCCTAATATCTTAAAGTATTGGTTAATGGCATCATGGAAACTACTTTCTTTCATTTTCTTCACTCTTCAGGAAGCAAGCGTTAACACCTTGATTATCTTCAATAGGTTTCAAGGCTTTAATGTGTACATTAGGCGTGCTTTTTTTAATTAATACTGTGTTATAAATGGTGTAGGTCATTGCTATATCAAAAGAGATGTTATTTCCATAACTGCAATAAATATCGATAGATTTAACTTTTTTACTATCAACGAATTTGATGGTGTCATGGCTAAATATTAACGACTTCATGATGTCATTACCTTTGTGACTTCCATTATTTATAGACGAAGACGTCTCTGTATTATTATCATCAATTCCGACAAATGCCGCTTTGCCTTTGTTTTTTTCAGCAGCCATCGTACTTGACAACACATTTGCTAAAAGTACGGCCATCAATAATGTCATAGTTGCTACGGCAGCGGATAATGCAGAAATAAAACCTAACATAAGTCACCAAACGTTAAATGTAATGTTATCGCTAATTAATGCGGTTAAATAATGAAGCACTGAAATCTCTTTACTCGAGATATAGAGCATCACAGGTAGGCCATCATGTTCTGGAAGGAGCACAGTATTTTGTTCCGGTGTAATTTGTACGGAATAATAGCGTTCTTGGTTAGCTCGTTCCCTGTCACTAAAGGAGTCAGCACTGATTTTTGTGACTTTACCGTTAATGATTTTTTTAAATCCAGGGGAGTTCACCACAATTTTTGCAGGCAACTGTTGTGTTATAAAAGGACGATATTTCGCTAATACTTTTCCTTCAATGACCCGTGTATCTTGTTGTTTTTTTATTACCATGACTAAATTTGAGGCTTCAACGTAAGAGCCTTTTTCTAAATCTTTTTCGATACTTAATACAACGCCATCCGCTGGCGATAACACACTGTTCGCTCTTATTTTATTGCGAAGTAGTTCCATCTGTCCGCTGTTTTCCAATCTCTCTTTTTTTAGCCGATTAAGTAGCGTTTCATTTTCTTGTATTTCACCGATAAGCCGCGCGGTATATTTCTTTTCTAACAGTGAAATTTCTCGTAATAGCCCTTGAGCATTTAATTCACCAGATGTTATCAGCGCAGTGGTGCGGCTGATTTCAGCATTATTATTGAGCTTTTCAATTTCAGGTGCTCTTGCATTTTTCAACAGTGAGGCCTTCTTTTTTAAAATATTAATCTGATTATCTAATTCACTGGATTCTTTTATTTGTGAGATATATTTGTCCTTTAAATTGCTTATCTCCATGTGTAAGAGGATGTGGCCATAGAGCTCTCTATAAGCACTTAACGTTTTGCTTTGCAGGCCCTTTGCAAAGAAAAAATATTCGGATTCTGTATTTATACTTCCATCGAGGATCTTATTTAATAGTTTTTTATTTTCTTCTAGTTCATTAATGCGTTCATTAGCAAAAGTAACAAGATTGGTTAAGGTTTTTTCTTGATGAAATGCATCTAAATTCGTATAGGAAAATAAAATTTGGTCTTTTTCTACCTTATCACCGGTTTTAATAGCAAATTGATTAATAAACCCAGATGCAGGACTCACTATTTCTAGCCGGTTGGAGACTCCTGAAATAATCCCCTCACCTGGAGAGGATATTTCTATCTTGGCTAATATAATGTACCCGACAAATAGGGATGTGATACCTAGGAATATTTTTAGTTTTTTAGGGATTTTGTTCAGTTTATTTAGATAACGTTTCAATTTCAGTGAGTTTCCCTGTTAATTGGATGTATTCCATCTTGTTTTTCATATCAGCAATCATTAATTCAGCTATGCGTCTTTCCATTGTTAACATATCAAATAGCGTGTTCACCATTTCATAGAAAGAGGACTGTGATATTTCATATTCCCTTTGTTGGCTCTTAATTATCGAACGCATTGTCTTACGTTGTTCATGTAACCCTATAAGTTCAGTCATATTTGAGTTGGCAATTAATTTTAAATTTTTAATTTTTGCTGTTGATTCTTTGTATTTATAATCAGCCTTTCCTTTTGTTGCTTCATACAGTTTTAATTGCGATTTTTCATTCAGTATTTTATCGAGGTCAAAGACATTTAGTTTTACCTCCATTCCCATGTAAGATTCGTTACGACTTCTCACGTGGTCAACAAATCGTTCTTCAGCGATAACATTGACATTCAAGAATGGATTTTGTTGATAAGCATTTTCCTTCATTGCGTCAGCTTGCATGCGTAGCAAGTTATATTCGCTATTTTGTTGCGCATCCTCACTATCAATAATGGTTGTTTGTAATCTTTTCAGTAAATTTTCTGGTACCTGTACGCCTTTAGACGGAAAGGTAATCCCTGATAAAAGCTCAATATTTGACTTGTATTGTTCAATCTCTTTTTCTATATTTTGCAGTTCTGTTTCAATTCGTTGCATCAATAAAGAGGCTTGTTCAACATCACTGTATTTCGCTATGCCACTTTTATATCGGTGAGTAATGAGTTTAAAGATGTTTTTCGCATTATTATTTAAATCAGTGGTTGTTTTTGTTAGCTCATTGAGATAATAAATACCAATTAAGTTATTAGTTGTTGAAGTGTAGAGTTCTTCTTTTTCTTTATTCAGTGAAAGTGCCGATATTTTTAACTTTAAATTTTTTTCATTAAATCTATGGGTTAACGTTGTATCATAGATTAATGAGCTGGCGGTAATATTACTGCTGGTACTGCCATCATGGCTTTTTATTTTTCCTGAGGCTGAGACCTTAGGAAGGTAATAGTAATCGGTTTGCTTTGCTCTGAGGTTTTCAGCATCTAACTCTAATGACTTTATTTGAATTGGATTAGAGTTTTTTAATACTCGGCTAATAAAACTTTGAAAATTTTCTACATCTTGATTTGCTAAACCATAAGATGGCGATAATAAAGTTAATAAAAAACCTAAGGTGATAAGGCGCATTTTTTTACTCCATTGATAATACGGTTAATAGTTTTTTTCTGCTCTCAATGGTATTTTCTTTTAGCCATTGTGTTGTTTGATCTATCTTTAATATTTCTTCTGATATTTTTTCATTGTCATTTCTTTTGTTTATTTTTTCTTCTAGTAAGTAGATGGCTAATTTTCTTTTCCAATCGTCGTCAGCTTCTTTTATTGACTGTAGAACGGCTAAGTGATCTTGTGTTGTGATGGATAAAGCCGAGAGGTGTGAAGAAATATCTGCCGCAAGTTCATTATTGTCGGTCACAGAAATCATTTTTTGCGCCATACCGATGTTCACACTCTGTAATGTGTTCAGTGTTTCTTGAATGCGATTAAGCTCTTCAGAGTAGTTTGCAGAGGCGTGCTGCTTCGTTTTTTTAGTTTCTTTTTGGTAAAAGAAATGAAAAAAATTCAAACTAACTAACAGTAGAACAGAAATAGAAACCCCAAGAATGGACGTTAAGAATGCAAAAGACATTGAATTAAGTGCCAATGAGATAGATGAAATCATGGCATTCATTTTTTCTGAGATATCCCCATCTCCTCCAAGGGAGGCCGAAATCGCAGTGATCATCCCTGTTAACCCAATGAATGTTCCAATTAATCCTAATGATACAGTGACGGATGCGGATAATTTAGTTTGGTTCGAAAGTAATATATAGTGACTTTGTTTATTCCTATTGAATAACCGATGAAATAAAAAAATAATTAAAGGATAAATATAAATCCCAATCATGGTGTAACTGATTTCAGGAGCAAGCAATAGGCATTGCTGAACCATTTCACGTACCGATTGCAGTAAAAAGCAAGCGACAAATGTTGCTGCATAAAAAAATAATCCAAGATAATACATGTTATTTGTAATCCCAATAAATGCATGAGTTCCAACCGGGGCAATATTCACTTGTTCCTTTTTTTAGAACAATTTCTTTATCAATACCCAGATTTTTAATTATTGATGCCATATAAAGAAGGTTATAGGTGTTTTTTTCTTTGCTGTGACTGACTTTATCGTTGATGTAGCCACTGATAATTATTTTATTGCTTTTGTTTTTGGATATTTCGTTTTTTATTAAAGAAATATCATTGTTTGATAAGTGAATCCCACCTTTAAAATAAAGGCGTTTATTCGGTATGTCTATTTGTATTTTTTCAAAGCTTAACTCTCCATAATTAATATAGGTTTCTGCAGTTTTCATTCCGCTAAAAATAAAAACCATAGAAACTAAAATGATTATGCACAATGTCCCACTTAACCCGTCAACCATCGGGGCTAGTTCTTCATCAGAGTTCTCATTATCATCTTCCATTGTTTGACTCTTTCAATTTAAAAACGACTTTGCTAATTCATGCTTTTATTATAATCGCAATTTAAATGAACTCACTGGAATTTGAGCTCAAAAAAAAAGAATGTCAGACCACTTTATATTAAATGACATTTTATTTTTAATTAAATGGATATAATTGGTTTCATTAACGGCAGCGTGTGATTGTTAGCTGATAACTCCATTTATGAATATAATGATATAGAACATGACAGATAAAACTATTACCGATAAATTAAAAAACATAGAAATCCAAAAGTTTAAAGTCCAAGGGCTTGATTTAATTGTAACTAAGCCTGATGGTTCTATTGAGAACATTAAAAATGGGTTGTCTGAAGTTATTTTAGGAAATATGACACTATTGACTGAGCAAGGAGCGATTCTTTCACAAGATGAGATTCTATCATCAATAACCTTAAACGTGGGGGCCGATGCTGTTTATATCAAAGAGCAATTAACGAGTGATGTTGTCGAATATACGGACAATCAAGACTCAAAAAATATGAGTGAACAAGTAGACAGTGAGGAGCAGCCAGATAATGACCGACAAGACGAGGAGCAAAGATTTAGTCAAAAACTGGCAGAGTTAAATCAAAAAAATCAACAATTAGAAAAGACACTTCAGGCCCTGTCTTCGGAGAATGACGAAAAAGAGATATTACTTAGTTCATCTTTAACAAAGCTGACAGAAGCGAAAAAACAGCTAAATAAAAAAAACAAAGCAGAAAAAGCACAGGGAGAAGACAACGACTTAAGCTTTTCTCCGCCACCCGCCCCCGTGGCTACGCCAATAAGTACTTCGTCATCATCCTCTCAGTCTGCAAATAAGCCTGCAACAGCCCCTTTAATATCTAAACCGATTACACCGGTTTTTATTCAGGGGAAACTCAGTGAAGAGTCTGACTCAGGGAGAAAGGGCGATAATATTACCCATATTAATACTCCGACATTGACAGGAATTGTCTCTCCCGATAGTCAGGCTTATCTCACAATTAATAATAAGAAATATCCGGTCACTGCAGATAAAGACGGGAAGTGGTCATTAAAAATTACAGAACCGTTAGAAGATAAGATATATGAATATTCATTAGTGGCTTCCTCCGGTGGCGGTAAGCCTGTGACGGTGAACGGCCAATTTGAAGTGGACACGCAGCTTGATAACCTCTCTGTTAGTCTTGATGGGCATCCGAATATCGAAATGTTAGGGGGGAGACAAACGAATAATCAGGTTCCTACTTTTGCCGGGAAAACCGAAGCTGGCAGTTCAGTAACACTAGCGATTGCAGGACAAACATTATCGACAGTCGCTGATGATAAGGGCGGGTGGCGAATTACGGTCGAGAAACCATTGGCTGATGGGGTATCAACCTATCAGGTTACCGCAGTGGATGTAGCGGGTAACCAAAAAACTATCACCGAGACTGTGACCATCAAAACCTCCCTGCCCGATGCAAGTGCACTACTTGATAACTCAGCGGTTTTCTTGACCAATAAAGTGACTCCAATGTTGTCGGGAAAAACAGATCCTAACGCCAATATCATCGTTCAGGTCGCTGGAAAAGAGTATCTCGCCAAAGCCAATGAGCAAGGTGATTGGTCACTCACCATCAATAATAATCTAGCGGATGGTTCACATGTATTGAAGGTTAAGGTAACAGACAGCGTAGGAAATCAGGGAATATCTATTCAGAGCCTATTAGTCGATACCACTCCCCCCGCTGCACAAGCTAAACTGAGTGAGAGCAGTGATTCGGGTAGCAAAGGTGAC
>NZ_JAMPSX010000011.1:0-163350 GCF_028484875.1 Providencia sp. PROV032 | reverse complement strand
ATGTATGATTATCAGGTTAAAGTGACAGACACCCTTGGAAATACCGGAGCCTCTAAGGGGCAATTTACCGTAGATAGCCACGTCGCCCTGAACGCAGGCTTAGATCTGGCAAGCCAAGAGAATTCGAATGCTTTGATAACTAACCTAAAACGTCCTCAAATTAGTGGTACCTCCGACCCTGAAAGTAAAATTACTGCTGAGTTTAAAGGGAAAATTAAAACGGTTTATGCAGATAACCAAGGAAAATGGTCTCTGACTTTTGATGTCGATGCGGATGTCGGTAAGGATAACCACTACAAGGTTGTCGCAGAAGATGCCGCAGGTAACCAAAATACAATTAATCAGAGCTTTACGTACCTACCTCCCTCATTAGAGGGGGGGAATGCGGAGCTTCCGACGCTTATCGCTACATTAGGTGCGGCGTATGATAGTGGAAAGAAAGGTGACTATATCACCAATATCAAAGCGCCTAAGTTTACCGGAGTTGCTACTGCAGGGGCTAACATTACACTGGTGATCGGGAATGAAAGTTTTCCGGCTGTGGCTGATAAAGTGACTGGTAACTGGGAAATTCAAGTCAAAGAGCTAGCGGAAGGAAATAGCCAGTACCTTGTAACGGCTGAACACCCAGTAAATGGACAAACAACAGATATCTCTGGAAATATATTTATTGATACCACTGCTCCGGTGTCCACGATTGAATTAAGTACAGAAACGGATACTGGAACGAAAGGAAACTTTATTACTGCACATCGCAACCCTGTATTTACGGGAAAAGGAGAGCCGGGGTGTAAAGTCATATTGGAATTAAATAATGAGTCGATTCCAACGACTATCGATAATAATGGCAAATGGAGCTTAAAGCTTTCCAATGAATTACCAAAAAACTTTACGGGTGATTATAAAATTACCGTTACGGATGCGGCAGATAACCAATTTGAAAGAATAGGTACACTGATAATTAATGCAAATCCACCAGAGATAACGGATGCAGCTCTGGCTTCACCTTGGACGAAAGGTAAATTCTATGGTGAGAAATCGACGAATGACTTAGAAGCAACATTCACAGGAAAGGTAACCCCGGGTGCAAGTTTAAAATTTAAATTTAGATTAAGTAAGAAAGATGAGCATATTTTTTCCATCACCGATATTGATAAAGATGGAAATTGGTCTTTTCGCTTACCTTCAGGTTTCCTTAAAGAAGATCGCCGTTATGACCTTGATCATATGTCATTAATCGCTACGTCTCCAGCTGGGTTGACGGTAGAAAAGGCGATTGAGGAAAAAGGCATTCAAATAAAGGACAGTGTTTTAAAGGTGGGTTTTCAAGTGGCTGCAGAGTCGAGTAGCACAGGAGAAGTTGATAATTTACTGAGTTCAAGTCGTTCACCGAAGTTACAAGGGGGGATCTCAGGATCGTCTGATAGGGATGAACTTAAAGGAACCATTTTTATTGGCGGGAAAAACTACTCAGTAGATTTTGGTAAAAGCAGAACTTCATGGAGTTTTAAGGTCCCCGATGATGTTCAACTTCCACTAGGAGAAGTTCCCTATACGCTTAAATTTAAAGATGTTTATGGTTCGGTAAGGGAGTTTTCTTCTTCTGTATTTATCAGTGACTTTAAGTTTTACCTTGACCCGGATACGGATTCTGGCCAAATCGGTAACCACTACACCAATCATAAGAAACCTGTTTATAAGGGTAAAATAACAGCCGGTGGCACGATCACAGCGAAAGTAAATGGTCATAATTATCCTATTCAAGCAAATGAGAAAGGAGAGTGGCGTTTCGAAGTGCCTATTAAAGGGGATGGCGCATACCATATTACTTTTGTTCAAGATGATGGCACTGTTTCAGTAGGACAAACAACTCTCAATATACTCACGACAGAACCCGTATTTAATGGCTTCGAGATTGTTGATAAGCAGCTTCATGCAGGCACAAAAGTTGCGAATGTCGCGGATCCTAAATTGGTTTTCACTTATCATGGAAACATGGATTATTACCTGATCAGCGTGAATGGAAAAACAACGCGGCATAATAAGCTACAAAATAAATACAATGGTTCTAAAACGGTGTTTGCTAATGAATTAGCCTTACCTGACGGTGAGCATGTGGCAAAAATAACGGCTTTTGATATCGCAGGTAATAAAACTGAACATGAGGTGATAATTAAAGTGCTCAGTGATGAGTCTGGTAATGTCTCTCCAAGTATTGAATTTGGCGTGAATGGTAAACAACTTATTTCTGAAAAAGACGGCAAACTACTTTTCAACCAAAATGACCTAACACTGATGGGGACAACAAGTGTTGCCAGTCTGGTTACCATTAAAGATATAAATGGAAAAATACTGGGTACGGCAAAAGCCAATAATCAGGGGATTTGGCAAATACAATTACCCAATGATATTGTCCCTGTCGGTATTCAGGATGGTGAAAATATTAAACTATCGGTTACGGCAAAGGATTTAGTTAATCGTGAAACGCAGTTTGAGTTTGATTTGGTGTATGACATTACGCCTCCAGAATTAACTGGGGAAGTGAATGAGATGCTGAATGGGACTAATGTCTTGAATAGTAGCCAACCCACGTTTAGCGGAGAAACTAAAGCCAATGCAGACGTCAGTTTGACGATCAATGGAAATATTTACCATACGACTGCTGATCATGAAGGGAACTGGCAGTTTACATTACCTGCAGAAAAGTCACTTGCTGATGGCACATACTTTTATGAAATAGAAGCTAAAGATGTGCTTGGACAAATAAACCAGCACAAAGTATCCGATAACTTTGTTGTAAACACAGTTGCCTCAGTGACAGGGGAGCTCGATCCCGATTTAGACTCCGGTGCTAAGGGCGATAACTGTACCAATATCAATAAGCCCATATTTAGTGGAATTACTGAACCAAATGCGGAAATTCGATTGGTTTTTGATAACAAAGTTTCTTTAACGTTTGTCGCTACTGCCAATGAGAAAGGCGAATGGACGCTCCCTGTTGATATTGAATTGAGTGATGGTCTTCATGAGTATGTTATTTTTGCAAATGATAAGATTCAGGGGATTAAAGGCCAAGTTTCAGGGCAATTGGTGATTGATACATTAGCGCCTGACTACCTGATTGGCGGTGTTGTAAACCCTGTTAGCTTGACGACTCAACAGGATATTTTAACCGATGTCTCTAACCTGACTTTTGCAGGAATTGCAGAGCCTGAAACTCATGTACGGTTAACGATTGGTCAACGGGTTTATACCGATATTAAGATGAACGAACGCGGTGAGTGGGCGTTTACTTTACCTGATGCACTAAAAGATGATGATTATCATTATCTAATTGAGGTAACGGATATTGCGGGTAACATTGGTACACAACGTTTAACCGGAACAGTGACCGTTGACACGACGCCCCCTGAGATAACGGAATACGGCCTAGATCCAATGACTGACTCAGGTTTATTAAATGATGGCGTAACTAACCATAATCACCCAAAATTCAGTGGAATAACAGAACCTAATGCATTGGTTGAGATCACTATCAACCAAAAAACATACCAAGAGAGCGCCAATGAAAAAGGGGTATGGACAATTCCTGTAACAGAGGCTCTGAGTGATGGCGCTTATGATTACCTTATTAAGGTGAAGGATAAAGTCGGTCATAGCGCGGTAAAAACAGGGCAAGTCATCATAGATACTAAATCACCTGAATTGAGTGGGAATTTAGATGACTCAACGAATACAGCGGATAAACAGGATGAAATTACCAGTATCAATATGCCAAAGTTCAGTGGTGTAACAGAGGCAGATACCATGGTATTTCTGACGATTGATAATCAAACCTATCAGCAAAAATCAAATGAAGTGGGCCGATGGGAAATCTCGATGGATAGCCCATTAAAGGATGGCATCTATGACTATGAAGTCAATGTATATGATCAGGCTGGAAATCAGGCACAGGTTAAAGGGAGTATTACGATTTATTCTGATTTACCAGATGCAACCGTAACTCCAGGGCCAACCGATAATAGTGATGTTACTCATGTTGATATTCCTCCGATAGATACCACATTGGTACCACTAGATATTGATAATCACTATTTTTAGTCAAACGGAGCCTTACCCTGAAATGGTGAGGCTCAAGTTTCGATAGGAGATGATGTGAAGAGATATCGGGTATTAAAGCAGAGGGTAATTAAGGTTTGGTTGGGAATGAAAACTTTTAAATGCCAGTAAGAAATAAGGGACATCATCATAGCCGACTTCTCGGGCGATACGTGTCATCGGCATATTTTCCGTTCTCGATAATATCATCGCTTTATTCATTCGGGACATTAAACTAATCTTGGAAAAATTCGTATATTCACTGGCGAGCCTTCGTTTAAGGGTTGAAGAGCTCATATGGAGTTTTTTCGCGATAGTATCTAGGGTATGACACTGTTTTCCAGCGCTATGAAAAATTAAGTCATACACTTTGTCTTTTATCGAAATATTTATTGATGCATACAATGTAGAGGTAAATTCATTCACTAATAAAAAAAATGACAGAATAAAATTTAAATGAATATGAATTACATTATGGTTGCTAGGGGCGTTAATTTCTTTAATCGCAGAGTGAAATACATCTTCAATAATCGGGTTTTCATGCAAGCCAGTGCAACAAATTTGGCTTGTTGAGGCGTTTTTTTTCTTATTAATAAACAATTCGGCATGCTGTTGATAAAAGGATTTCAACATATCTGTGGTCATTGGAAGGACATCGATAGCCAGTCGATTGTGATTATCACGATTGATTATTTCAATTGAAGATCCTTTGGGGAGAAAACAGATATCTGAGACTGTCAGCGTTTGCCATGGGCCTTCTTCTATCCGCATTTCAATTTCACCTGAACTCACTTTAAATAGTAGTGAGTGCGTTAGATAAAAGCTATTTTTTATTTTATTGGATAGGGTTTCAATATAAGAATGAAACGATTTCACACAGAAATTAGTCGACATTTTTGAACCTAAATAAATATTGTCTACGATTGCTACCGTAAAGTTATTCTGGTTGTGTCAAAGAATTGTTCACGGCTTCCATATTGTTAATAACAAACCATTAGCTTGTATAAGCTAAAATACGATTTGCTATTACCTCCTGATTTAATAAGCATCAACGTTAGCGGTGGTTTATTAAAAGGAACGTAGGGATACTAATTTTATGTGGGGGATATTGATTTAATTAATGGTCACGATTTTTTATGTTTTTTAGAGGGAACAATGAATTCGCAATTAGTCAGTAGTATTCCGAGAACTGTGTTTTTAACATATTGTTTTTATTTAAAATAGTCATTCCAAATTTAATGTCGGAATTGAATTTTTAGGATAATAAGAAGATAAGTAAGAAAAAAGCCAAAGGAAAATGACAACGATCAGGCGATAAATATAAAAAAAGTGCAAATAAAAAGGCAGGGGCATTGAAGATACCGCTGCCTTATTGTGTGTTAAACCAATAATTAATTTAATAGTTGGCTTAACTGGCTATATAGCCCTTGCGCACTCTTCTTATAACCTTCGGCAGAGAGATGCACATTGTCTGGTCGGGCTAAATCTTGTGCTGCCCATGTGCGAATTGAGCAAGGGCCACCCATAAAGGCTTGCCAGTCCCAAAATAACGTATTTTCTTGAGCGGCCACCGCCTTTTGAATTTGAATCACGCTCGTTAAATTCACTGGCATTTGAGCTTGGCAACTTGCTGCATCATTAAATTTAAGTGAATCATTCGGGCCGACAAGTAAAATAACGCTATTTGGCATTTGTTGGCGAATTAGGCGAATTTTAGCGCGCAAATTTTGCTCGTAAGCGGCTAAATCTAACGTATCGTTAAAAGCCTCATTGGTTCCATAGGCTAAAATCACCATGTCAGGGGACATTTGTGCTAAGGTTTCGCTCCACTGTGGCTGCCATTTATCTGCCATACTCAATGTTGCACCATTGAGCCCCAGCGCGGAAAGCATAACTCCTGGCTTTTGTGAACGCACTAACCATCCACCGATTTTTAGCCCATTTCCTTTATTAACGGTAACTTGAGCTGGAAGCTGGGTATTGACAGGGGAAGAAAATACCCATTGATTTCCTGTAGCGGGCAATGCCACGTTAGGGGAAACCGCAGGAGCAACACGCATTTGTGAATCACCTGTGCTTTGGTATAGAGTTTGTAGCTGATAAGCCCCTAGCGCAGGTTGTAAAGGCTTGAGCACCACTTTGCTATTAGCGGCTTGTGGCTCGGCGATTAGCCCACCGAGTGGGTAATCAAAGCGTTCATCTTTACGGCTTGAAGCCAGTGACCACTCTTTCTTTTCGCTCATACGGTTAATGGTTGCTGTTCGTTGTCCTGGTACTGAAATTGGCGGAATAAAACCTGGGCCTGCATCACCATAACGTTGCTGAAGCAATGTTCTTAAATTGCCACTGAAAAAGTCAGCAGCAGTGTGTGAATCACCAATTTGGACGATGTGCACTTGCTGGTTACCTTGGCGCAACTTATTCGCCAACTGTGGCAAATTAGGCTCTGCGTTATTGACCAACTGTCCTTGTGTAACCGCTGGCTGACTTTTAGGCAAGCTAGTTTTACGAGTTTTGTCTGATGTATTCTGGCAAGACAATAAGCCCAGCGACAAAAGCGCAATCACGCCACCCGCCAATATTTTGGACTTAGCTTGACACAGTTTGTTCAGTTTCATGAGGTTCCTTTTCTTCCTCTTCTTCGAAATGAATGAGTGAGAATACTTTTTCAGCGATCAATTTTTGACCTTTTCCGCTGAAATGGATCCCGTCACCACTTCGCAATTTAATTGTACTGCTTGCATCACCGATATAGTCAGAATAGGTGTCGCCTTGGTATTTAAAGACATCATTGACTGAAAAGTAAATTTCACCGTTATTCTCAACTTCAGATTGGTAGAGGCTACTTAAGAATTTCATACCATCGGAGAGCGAATTTTTACGCATATTAGGTGGACCAACCCAAATAACATCAACATTGTGCTGGCGAGCGGTTGATACTATATCATTAATCCGCTCACGGTACACTTTTTCCCAATTTTCACTTTTAAATTTGACGTATTTAGAACCCGTTTGTGGGGGCATATCCCAAGGGTCGTTAGGCCCTAAAAAAACCACTAAAACCTTAATGTTGGGGTTATCATTCAATGCCTTGGCAATGGTTTGGGGCCAATTAAAAAAGCGTGGATATGCCAGCCCTGTACTTTGTTTGCTTAGATTAATGCTATCGATATTATATTTTTTCAAGAGCATGTTTTTAACATGTGGAGCGACGCCTTGCATCATGGAGTCCCCCGTAAACAGAACTTGTTGGCCTTTTTCGATATTGGCAATATGTTTTGCCACGATTGGCTGTTCTTTCTTGATTGTAAAACCACCAAAGCTAATTTTCTGGTTTTTCTCCCAAGCTTGTGGTCGTTTCAGCCGTTCAGGGAAGGTAACCGATAAGCTTTCAGCCGGATAAATATAGCCATTTACGAAGTGAAGACCAATTTGAAACTCTTTGGGAAAATTGAGTTTTTTATCTTTATTGGCGAGTGCGAGCGCCGCGGCTTGTTTGTCTTCCTGCGCTTTTTGTCCTGATGCGTAGTAAGTGAATAGGCTTCCTGCCTCAAGCGCGCCATCATGTAAGTAAGCGCCATAATCCCAGATAGGATTACCTGCCATTTTCGCCCATGGGGTATCTTGGTGATATTTTTGTTGCCAAAATCGCTCTAGCGAGCTTTGATTCAACCAAATTAATAATAGGCCAGCAATTAGGACAATAAATAAAATCTGCCCAACCTTGATTAGGGTATTTTTAAACTCAGAAGTTAGCATAAATAAACCCCGGCATACCTGAAGGAGAAAGCATAAACATAATGGTTAGAATGATCGCGAGTGGAATAGGGTAATAATACCAAGGAACGGTTTGGTATTTTTTTGCCACATAATGGTAGCCTTGTACAAAATAAGGGTAGGCAATCAGCAGTAGCCAAAATGCGACTAATAACCCTAAGCTTGCATTAATAGAAGCGATAAAACCAAGGGCCATGATTTGATTGACCATTAACAGTGCATCATCAAATGAGGCGCTACGGAAAAAAATCCACGCAAAACAAACGAAATGGAAAGTTATAATTCGTGATACCCAAACTGATAATGTCTTATTCGGGATCACTTGGGTCCATCCTAGTTTTTCCATGCATAAATTCTTAAGATTAAGTAACACAATCCCTAATCCATGAATGACTCCCCAAACTACAAATGTCATTGCTGCGCCGTGCCATAATCCTGAAATGACCATCGCAAGGAATACATTGGTGTTCATACGGCTAAAACCTTTACGGTTACCGCCAAGAGGAATATAAACATAGTCGCGAATAAAGGTCGATAAGCTGATATGCCAACGGGCCCAAAACTCTTTTAAATTTGCAGCTAAATAAGGGGCGTTAAAGTTAACAGGGACTCTGAACCCTAATAATAACGCGATACCTGTCACCAGGTTGGTATAACCGGAAAAGTTAAAGTAAATATTCCAAGCATACGCATAGGTTGCTACTAGGATCTCCCCCGCACTGTAACCCACGGGAGCGTCAAAGACTGGATTGACAAAGTTTTCAGACAAGTACGAGCTAAATAAAAACAATTTCACTATCGCTAATGAGATAAGCAATATGGCTTTTCGAGGATCTAAAACCTCACGGCTTTCCGCTTGTATTTGGGGAAGAAAGTTCTTCGCGCGGTTGATTGGCCCAGCGACAATACTCGGAAAAAATGCAAGATACAATGTCACGTCAAAGAAATCGGCTTTAGGAATTTCTTTTCGACAAACCGATACGGTATAGCTGACTGAGTGGAATACATAAAAGGACAGCCCAAGTGGTGCAAGTATTTCCAATATAGGAAGACCAACACTAAAACCAAATTTGTCGAGAGTCTGCTGAATAGTCTCTTGGAAGAATGAGTAATATTTAAAGGTGGTAAAGAAGCCAACAATGACCGCGGTAAGAATACCGTATATCCATCTACTCGAAAGCCAATTAGTTGCCACATTGGTAAGCAAATAAATAATCAGTGTGTAGCTAAATAAAATATAAGCAAAGTCAGGGCTAAATGAATAAACAAAAAAATAGCTAGCAGTGATTAATAAGCCATTCTGTAGTTTTGCACTGGGCTGACAACCCCAATAAATAAGAAAAAAAATCAAGAAAGAGCCAAGAAACTCAAAAGAGAAGAAATTCATATTAGACTCAAAGATGTTAATTATTTTGTTAGAAGGTTAGGGTATATGATATTTGATCTCTTTTTCTATGCAATCAGAATATTGCTTGTCATATTTCGAGCGGTGACTTTGTTGGCTACGTTCAGCTACCCTAGTCACATACTTATGTATGCTCCTAGGGATATCCTCTCTTGCCACCTCGCCATCACTCGAACTATTTAGAGCAATAGAGTAAATCTAAAAATTAAATTGGTTGAATGAGTAAAGTAAGTTCAATGCGGTTTGTGAGGGATAAAAAAAATCCACTTAACGAAGTGGATTTTTTATGTCTTGTACCTGGTGATACAACATTAAATGCGAGTGGCTGCTCTTTGTTGAGCTTGTGTAATCAATTCTTCATTACTCGCGTACATCTCTTGTAAATAGCGGTTATAGGTTGAACCTAACTCTGAGTACCCTTTCATATCATTAATTAGCTTTTTCGTATCCAGCTCATCTTTTGATAAACGCTGTTTTGCTCGTGAAGTTCGTAGAGATTCATAAGCGTTATGGGTATTCATGTTTTTCATATAAGCAGTCACGGTATCTTCTACAGAAGAATATGTAGAATAGCCTTTAATCTTTCCTTTTTTGGTCTGGCAGCCACTACCGCAGCGCATACCAAATAAGTTACCGTTTTGCAGAGCGAGTTGTGATGTACCCCAACCAGACTCTGTTGCTGCTTGTGTTGCAACTAAGTGTGTTGGCATGATGTCGACACGACTCAATAGTTTGTTCCAATTTAAACGTTTTGGATTACTACATTTCATACCATAGCTATTACAGATTTGTTCAAGACGGCGCAACTCTTGGGCGCTCCACTTCTTGTTAGCTCGTACTGATAATAACCAAGTACGTTCAGCCATAATCTGTTTATTCACTTTTTCAATAACAGGGACAACCGTTTTCAAAAATGCTTTCTTTCGAGGCGTACCAGAAGGGTATTTGCGTAAATCAGGGAGTGAGGTTTTAGCCTGACTTACATTCTGTTGCACAGTTTTATTAGTATACTCTTTATTGAGCATTGTGCTGGTACTGGTGGAGCCCATACTCAGGCTCGAAAATAAAAGTAAAAATAAGAAAGCGAAGACGGCGTTTGTCCTCATCGTTCGAGAGGGCATTTGCTTCTCCTAAGTATCTCTGAACAAAATTCGAGCGAATATTAGCAGATTAATTTTTCACGAGCTACATTTATCCGGGTGACATTAGGGAAACTTCTGTATTATTTTGTAGACTTTTTTGCATTATTATGAATCAATTGATTTTAAATGGTGTAAAATTTCTATTGGTATATTTTCATATGAAGAATAATAAATTAAATTGTTTATTCCCGTAGCGCCGGAGCTTTACTTAAGTTAAATTTGATTAAAAAGAGTACAATTCATGCAGTTATTACAGGGTTATTTCGTCTGAAAAATAAGCAATCAGAAGGCTGTTTTTTAATCAAAATGAGGTCTTCATCGTTTTATTAAAGTCTATCGAGGCGGTAAATGTGAAATAACATTATTATCTGCAAATGAGTAAAAAGTGACATTTAACTTAAAATTCTAAGTGCGGTAATGTTAGGACAAAGTCCGATAAAGCGATTTACATAGATATCACAAATCTGCTGATTAAGGTTTTAAAACTTGTTGCAGTAAATCTTGTTGCTTCGCATCTTCCGCCAACTGTGGAAAATCTGCCACCGTCCAATAAGAGATAGGCTTGGGAAGTTGCTTCATATTGTCAGTAGGGAGCAAGCGCAGTTGCGCGAGTAATGACAAATCATATTTGAGGTAGCGATCGGGCAAGGTTAAACGTAAACCTTTAGATGGCATCATTTGTGGGGGCATCAAAGGATAACGTTGGTCACTTGTATGGTAATCTCTTGTTAAAACAAGAAATTTCTCCGGTACCCTACGGTAACTGTTCCACCACAAACCATCAACGCTATCAAATGTTTTCCGCGTGGTTTTTCTATCTTTGCTACCGAGCTGGTGAAGTGCTAGCGGAAGAATATTTTCCATAGACTGAGAGTAAGTGGCTAAAGAGCTTGCTCGGCCTTGTAGGATCAAGGTTAAGGCCAGACGAGAACCGAGTAAATTTGAGTACAGGTCTTCAGGAGAAAATGCGGAGATCCCTTCAGAAAAGCCGGGTACAGATTGATAACCATACCACTGCGCAATTTCATGCCATACAGCAAGCTGGAAAGCTAGTTTTGCAGCTAAATAGGCACTTAGGGTATAACGCTGCTCAGCAGATTGTGGTGGTTCAAATGCACTGAAATGTATTTGCCTATCCGCTAGCTCTTCATTAAGAGACAGCGACCATTGTTGACCAAGGCGTGGATAAATTTGGCTAAATAAGTAAAAAGTATAATCTGCAGTATCTCTGACATGGGAAATATCAATAAACCCGCTTTTATCTGTATAGAGTAAGCCTATTTTTTCATTACTGAGCCCCATTAATGCAGCAGAGGCACCTAAAAAACTGTCATTATAATGGTGTTCACCAAGGCTATCCGCTTCAACGATATTATCGATAGTGTAAAACGGCACTGGGAGTCCCCATAGTTCAGCTTGCAAGTTGTAGCCAAAAGCGCAGCAAGCCCGTAAACCTTGTGGAGGGGCTAAGGAAGTAATAACAGGCCATGCTTGTGAGGCCTCCTCAACGGTATAAGGGGTAACGACTGGCTCAATAGTGGGCAATTCTAGTTTGTCGTGGCTTTGGCAGGCGGCTAATAAAAGCGCAATCCCTATTGGGGTAACCCATTTGAACATTAGAATGCCTCCCCAACCTGAAAGTAGATCCCAGTACTGTTACGACCGATACCTAAGTCTAAACGGACATTCATTCTTGGTTTAAATTCAAAACGATAGCCTACACCAACGGTGGGTAACCAATGCCCTTGGCCTAATTCGGACGCCGTATCACTCATGGTTCCTGTTCCTAACCAACCCACAATACCATGGCGCCAATCGAGTTTATGGCGAAGTTCAATTTGACTGGTGAATATATTGTTATCACGATAGCGGCCTTCGTAATACCCGCGCATACGGTTACCATTACCGAGTAATGATAGCTGGTTCCACGGTACATTTCCGCTTGAAAACCTTGCATAATTGTCGAACGCAATAACAGTCTCTTCGGCTAACTGATGATAGTACGCATATTGCAATTGGGTGGTTTGAAAACGAGTGTCACTCCCTAGATTTGGGGCAAAATAGGTATAAACCACTTCGAAAGCTTGTCCTTGGTAGGCATTAGGCAAAAAATCACGAGTATCATAACTGTAATATGCACTGATGCCTGAATTTAATACCGAGCGACCCCCAATTGAATTGGAGAAATAATGTTTGGCGCCATCATCAGGATCGCTGGCGTTGATTGACGAAAAGTTCCAACCGAGCCCAACATAAGTAGAGTCAGCCAGTTGGTATAAGGCTCTTGGGGTTATTTGGAACTCTTGGGAATGGTACTTTTCTTTATTGTGATCGTTTTTCCCTGCAGAATATCCCTTACCCCAATAATAAGTGGGAATATTGTTAATGGTACCGGAAACAAATAACCGCCACTGGTCGTTATCAATAAAATTGTAATTGGTAAAATTTAAGCCAAATGCACCTGTAGACGATGCAAAACCGCTTAATCCAATAGAAGATGGCTGGGTTTGTTTATCTTCTTTATCTATTCGATATAAACCAACCAGAGCGGTGCCAATACCAATGCCCATTTCGGGGGTATAAAATGGCCCCGGTAATATGCCCCAATCAACAGTTTTACTTTCATCAAAGCTATTTTCCCCACCGAGATCGTTTAGCCAGCCATCGATTTGCTGGCGCTCGGGAAGGAAATCAGCTTTAGCAGGAAAAATAATAAAAAGGCTGAGCAAGGCCAGCCTTTGAATAATTGCCGAATGCCACATTAAAAACGGAATTCTCCAGACACAAAGAAGGTATTACGATTATTAAAACCGAATTCAGTGAGCACATTAAAATTACGCGTAAATTCGACACGAGCACCGACAGTATTATTCCATTTATGAGCAAGATGTTGTTTTACATCGAATTTCATACCTGGATCATCTAGGGCATTAATAAAACCTTGAAATGCAGGAGGTAAATCAAGTTTATTTACATTCCCTTTAAAACGTTGAGTAATATCTTGGTACATGGCACCAGTCCAAATTTGAACTTTGGTATCACCTTGCCCATCAATTAGTGGATCAAAAGTGAATTGATAACCAATACGAGGGGAAATTATTAAAGCTTTAATGTCACCATCTAAAACATCGAGGTTGGTTTTGGTGTAGTTTAAATCTAATGTTGTGAAAAAGTCGTTATAACCTCCGGCTAAAGTAAAACCAGCACCATAAGTTTTTCCTTTAAAATCTAAATCAAAAGGTTGATCTTTAAGTAAAAAATCTAAGGATAAGCCACCTAAACTACCACCATTTAATGTAGTATGTGATTTACCTTTAGTGTGGCCATATAACCCGTAAACGTTTAAAAAAGGAAAAATCCAAGAGTCTATCTTTAGAGTGTGAGTTTCACTTTTTTGTCGTGTGTGGCCAGCATCAATACTCAGCGCAGCTGCGGTATCTGGGTTTTTAGGCATAATAAACCCGATTCTATCCACCACAATATCTTGGCGCATATTCATATAACCATAACTTGCCCCAAATGGTTCCGGTAAATCATACCCTCGGGCACGGGCTTCATCGCCCCAAATCGGCAGTACTCGTGACTCTGAGGTAGAAGAACGAGTAATGCCGCCTTCGCTGTTATTTTGGGGTACTCCAGATTCACTTACAGAGACTGAAAATAATGGGCGATCGCTATCAGCAAAACTCACAGACATGCTCATGATAGAAGAAAGGATCAGTGCAGTACTGAATTGAATGCGTTTCATAAAATTGGCTCAATATTTGGACAAAAGAGAAGTGTAATAGATAAATTGTTATTAGTCGTACAGTGATGAATAGAATTCTATCATTAGAGGTCCATTTTTAGATGGCGCTTAATGCTTTTTTGTTGATATTTAAACCTAAATAAATGTGTGTTTATTGTTTATTTAAGAATTACCGCCCGAAAGGGGTAAAACAGGTGCCGATATCATAAACAGCATCGGCACTGAGCTGGTAAAGGCTATTTTTTAGTTTGCTGATGAAATTTAACTCGCTCATGAAAATAGGCTTTCAAATGGTCTTCCATTTGGTGAATTTTTTGTTCTAAGGCGTTGACCAACACTTCATCGCTGTTCATATCGAAAACGCGTTGCATTGCGAGGTCATCGACATATTCTTTTTGTGCTTTGGTTAAATCAGCCATATTTGAATTACCTTTATTGAAATAGAACTTTTTGCTTTATCAATTTAAAGCAAACTAAAGAAAGAGCATTATTGTGCCTCAGTCAATACAGTATGAAAAGTAGAATAACTGATTGTCGAATAATGATTATTTATTAACTTAGTTACAATATGGAGGATCAAATCACAATCTCTGTTTGTTAAGAATAATCACAATATTCTTAATGAATATAAGCTGATATCCTCGCCAGAGTCACTTATTAATAGGTCTGAAAATGAATAACAAACAATATTACCTTGATACAGCAGTGGGTGAGGGCGAGAAAGAAGCATCTATGATGGTTGCTATCCCAGGTTCTGAGTTGACGTCTTTATTGCTTGAGCAACGCTTAGAAGAGCAAACGTATTTTACTGATGGTGAAATAGATTATATTCCAGAGGACGGCGGCTTTTTCTTTAGCTGTAAAAAAGATGAGGAAGAATTACGTTTTTATATCGCTTTAGTGGATAGCGATCCTGAATATACTATCAACCCTTATTTTGCCACTGACCCAATCAGCCCTGAGCTGTATGCAGAAGCAAGTGCAGCCCCTCAAGCGGTGATTGTTGAGTGCTTATTTCAAGGACAACCATTAGTCAATTATCTGCAGCAGTTAAAGGTCATTCAAATCTTGGTACCCGATTTATTACTGGGCCTGGATATTTCTGCCGCAGGGAAAGTGTTTACTCGTGAGTGGCTTAATTTCCAACTCATTGATGATTTAATGCCAAGTATTGATTCTTTGTATGTTGTTCATGCCATTTATGACCAAGAAGACAACGAAGACAAGCCAGAAGAAGAGCGGGCGCCGACCATGTATTGGTTCCACACGCACGGTTTGGCTCGCTGTGGTTTATCTGAAGCGGAAATTATTATACCTCACCCGATCGCTTCTTATTATGGTATTCCCGAACTGTTTTGGAGCTTCGTAAATAACAGTATTACTCACGGAAAAATCGTGTTTAATGAACCCATTTTTATTGGGCAAACCCAAGCAGGCTATGAGTATTTAGTTGCCGTTCCGTTTGAAGAAGGTCTGTTGCACGTGGGTAAATCAACGCCAATTGATGACTTGAAGCCACTTGAAGAGATGAATTTCGAGTTTGGAGATGCGTCATCAGAGCGCTTTATGGGAGATTGGCATGATAGAGATGAATCTCATCAGCACCCATCCGCGATGTTGTTCCGTGTGACACAAGAAAACCCTGTATTAGAAAGTTTCTTTGAAGGCTTTGAAGACCAAAACGCGATGATGTTTATGCGTACCGATGAAGAAACCGCTGATATGTCCCGTAAAGCCAAATTACGTTGGGAATATTTCACGCATATGTTAGATAACTACGGGCCAAAACCAGTGGCTCAGAAGAAAGGTTTCTTTGCCAAATTCCTCGGTAAAAACGAGGAAGCTGAAGATTCAGAATGGCGCTTTTTAGTGAAATGCGGTATTGGCTATCATGACGCAGAAGAAGACTTCGATGGTCATGAACATATGTGGTTTGAACCTGTTTCTTGGAATGGTGACCAGTTTGAAGGGCGTTTAATTAATCATCCTTTTTATGTGAAAAATATGCAAGAAGGGGAAGTTTACCCATTAACGCGCGACGATATTACGGACTGGACAATTTATTTCCAAGACGGCAGCTATACCCCGGATACGATATATAAATTGTTGAGTGGTGCTAAAGTTCACTAACTTGTCATACTCGTCATACTTCAAGCTGCATGGGTGTTGACTGCACTCAGCCAGCCGAATCACATACTTATGTATGCTCATCGGTCTGTCTTCGTTTGTCGCCTACATGCAACTTGAATTATTTAGAGTACATACGCGTCACGATTCAAGCTGCATGGGTGTTGACTGCACTCAGCCAGCCAAATCACATGCTTATTCAAGCTAGAGTACAAAGGTTTATGTTAGACTGGGCGCGCAATGCGCCCAATTTAATGATGAAAGTTTAACGCCATGAATGAAACCGAGCTTTACCAATACGCCTTGTTTATGCTTTCCCGCCGTGATTATGGGAAAGCTGAGCTATTTGCACGTATGAAACGGCGTATGTATGAGAAAAATGACGGCATTATCGATGAGTCTTTAATTGAATTGGTGCTTGAAAGGCTAAGTGAGCAACATTTTCTTGATGATGACCGTGTTGCTGGGCTATTAATGCAAGGTTATCTGCGCAAGGGATATGGGCCATTGCGGATAAAACAAGAAATGCGACAGAAAGGTTTCACTGAAACGGTTGTGGAAAAACATTTTGCCACTATAGATGTAGATTGGTTTGAAAAGGCCGCACTGGTACGTAGTAAGAAATTTGGGGATAATATTCCTAAAGATTTTAAAGAAAAAAGTAAGCAAATTCGTTATTTACAATATCGCGGTTTTTTTGGTGATATGATTTATGAGTTATTTAGTTAATCAATTTCCTTCTTTAATGTGAAAACATGATGCCGCTAAATTAAGCTGACTTTCCTATTTTTTATTAAAATATGGGGGTATCGGCTGTAAACTGCCGTCTAAAAGAGATTTTTTACTTATTCTGCTTGTGTTTTAACGTATTTCTATACTAAAAATCATCTGTTGATATGATCATAGTCAGTGAATTTTGCTTAATGATTAGGCAGAGTGATTTTTTATAATTACAAAATAAGACAGGCAGGAGAAATACATGATTGAGCTCTTAATCGGCGTTATTGTCGCCATTGGAGTTGGGCGTTATATCATAAAAGGGTATTCCGCAACGGGTGTACTAATGACAGGGGGTATTTTACTTCTGATCATTACTGCGATTATGGGTAAAAGTATTTTACCAGGTTCTGTTCCGACGACGGGGTGGCGCGTAACAGATATTCTGGAATACATAAAATTCCTATTAATGAGCCGAGGTGGCGACCTTGGCATGATGATCATGGTGTTATGTGGGTTTGCATCTTATATGACTCACATTGGGGCAAATGATGTTGTGGTGAAAATCGCTTCTAAGCCATTAAAAATGATCAACTCCCCCTATTTGTTGATGGTTGCCGCTTATATTGTGGCATGCTTGATGTCGTTAGCGGTTTCCTCTGCGACAGGCCTTGGTGTATTACTGATGGCGACGTTATTCCCTGTCATGGTGAATGTTGGGATCAGTCGTGGTGCAGCAGCGGCAATTTGTGCATCGCCAGCGGCAATTATTTTAGCGCCAACATCCGGTGACGTTATTTTGGCGGCAAAAGCGGCTGAAATGCCATTAATCGACTTCGCATTTAAAACGACCTTACCGATTTCTATCGCGGCAATTGTGGCAATGTCAATTGCGCACTTCTTCTGGCAACGTTATTTAGACAGAAAAGAGAACGTCAAAACAGAAATGTTAGACGTCAATGAAATCAAAACACACGCACCTGCTTTCTACGCTATCTTACCTTTTACGCCAATTATCGGTGTTTTAGTGTTTGATGGTAAATGGGCGCCTGAATTGCATATCGTTACGATTATTGTTGGCTGCATTATTTTAGCTGCAGTCATTGAGTTTTTACGCAGTTTTAGCGCGAAACACGTCTATGGTGGCTTAGAAGTTTGTTATAGAGGAATGGCCGATGCATTTGCAACGGTTGTGATGTTGTTAGTCGCCGCTGGGGTCTTTGCGCAGGGTTTAAGCACCATTGGTTTCATCAAAGGGCTAATTGACCTCGCACAATCATTTGGTTCAGGTGCAATTGTGATGATGATTGCCCTGGTCGTGATTACGATGTTAGCCGCGATGACAACGGGCTCGGGAAATGCACCGTTCTATGCGTTTGTTGAGCTAATCCCTCATTTAGCAAAACAAATGGGCGTCAATCCTGCTTATTTAGTGATCCCAATGTTGCAAGCCTCTAATTTAGGGCGGACTTTATCGCCTGTATCAGGGGTTGTCGTAGCTGTATCTGGTATGGCAAAAATCTCTCCTTTTGAAGTGGTGAAAAGAACGTCAATTCCAGTATTAGTTGGATTGGTTGTGGTGGTGATTGCGACAGAAATATTAGTTCCAGTCTACCTATAAAACTTCAGTTTTTCAGGTAAAAAAATGGCTGAGCAAATGGCTCAGCCATTTTTCAAATTAAAAATTAAATACTTTATATCTAAAATTTACTTTTTTAATTAATTGCAAAATTATTTATTCACAGAATAATTACGTGGTATTTATTTTTTTTACGTTATTAACGAGATCTACACCAAAAAGTTGAAAAAAATAGCGTGATTAAATTAGGCACTGTTGATTATTTAATGCAAAATCTGCACATCTTATTTTAATAACGTTAATGATGAAGAACACAAGATGAGCACAATTGAAAAAACAGTAGATACAGCAGATAAACCTGTTAGTAAGTGGACCTATAAGGATTTTACTTGGGTACTTTCTTTATTTGGTACCGCCGTAGGGGCAGGAGTTCTATTCCTGCCAATTAAAGCGGGTGCAGGGGGGTTTTGGCCATTAGTAATATTAGCAATAATTGCAACACCAATGATTTGGTTAGCCCATAAAGGGTTAGCACGCTTTGTTTTATCTTCAAAAAATCCAAATGCGGATATTACAGATACGGTAGAAGAACACTTTGGTAAAGTAGGCGCAAATATTATAACGTTTGCTTATTTCTTTGCTATTTACCCTATCGTATTGATTTATGGTGTAGGTATCACAAATACCGTTGATTCATTCTTGGTAAATCAACTCGAAATAGAGCCGCTGCCACGATGGTTACTGTCTGGGGTGCTGATTGCAGCAATGACTGCAGGGGTGGTATTTGGTCGTGAGCTTATGCTAAGGCTTACTTCTCTAATGGTTTACCCTCTGGTATTCATTTTATTAGCTTTATCATTGTATTTAATTCCTGAATGGAATACGTCAATGCTAGAAGTGGCTCCTGATTGGAGTGCAATGCCTGTGATTGTTTGGATGGCGATCCCACTAATCGTATTCTCATTTAACCATAGCCCAATTATCAGCCAATTTACTAAAGACCAACGTCAGCAGTTTGGTAATAATGCGATTGTGAAAACAGATATGATTACGGGTGGTGCAGCATTAATGCTGACAGGCTTTGTGATGTTTTTCGTTTTCTCTGTGGTCTTATCACTAAGCCCTGCAGAGCTTGCCGTTGCGAAAGAACAGAATATTAGTGTGCTATCACATATCGCGAATATTAACCCATCGCCAATCTTGTCTTATTTAGGGCCGATAGTTGCTTTTGCTGCGATTGTATCGAGTTATTTTGGTCACTTCTTAGGGGCTCACGAAGGCTTAGTTGGGTTAATTAAGTCCCGTTCTTCTTTCTCTGTGAAGAAAATTCAAACGGCTTCCATGTTATTTATTGTGATTACAACGTGGATTGTGACTATTCGTAACCCGAGTATTTTAGGCATGATTGAAACGATGGGGGCACCAATGATTGCCGCTATTCTGTTTATTCTACCTGTCGTGTCGATGAATATTGTTCCTGCGATGAAGAAGTTCAGCACGTCAAAGCCTGCTCAAATCTTCACCTTTATTTGTGGACTGGCCTCTATTACTTCAGTTATTTATGGTGCATTTTCATAAAAACAAATAAAACTTTATAAGCAGAAAAGCCATGGCCTGTAAGGGTTGTGGCTTTTTTATATCAATATGAAATAGGTTATAAGGATAGATATTAATGTAACTAATTTTTAATCTGAATAGCGTGATAATCACCCTCACCACATCTATCAATGTGAAATAATTTCAAGTACAAGTAGTTGCTCGATGTAGCGGCTTAGGTAATATCTAAGGTTATCACAGCATCATAATAACGTAATCACTACCTCTGGCTGTATCTATTCCAGTGTGTCGTAACAAGGATAAAGAATGAAATTAGAAACATTATCGATTCACGCCGGTTACTCTCCTGACCCTACCACTAAGTCCGTTGCCGTGCCAATCTACCAAACCACCTCTTATGCTTTTGATGACACTCAGCACGGTGCCGACCTCTTCGATTTAAAAGTTGCGGGTAATATTTACACGCGAATTATGAACCCAACGAATGATGTTCTAGAGCAACGAGTAGCTGCGCTTGAAGGTGGTGTCGCTGGCTTGGCCGTTGCTTCTGGTATGGCAGCAATTACTTATGCGATCCAAACCATCGCACAAGCAGGGGACAACATTGTTTCTGTTGCTAAATTGTATGGTGGAACTTATAACTTATTAGCTCATGCTCTACCGCGCTTAGGCATTGAAACGCGTTTTGCGGAGCATGATGACTTAGCAGCACTTGAAGCGCTAATTGATAACAAGACTCGAGCTGTATTCTGCGAGTCAATTTCAAACCCGGCTGGTTTTATTGTTGATATTGCGGCACTTGCTGCAGTAGCACATCGCCATGGCGTGCCTTTGATTGTCGATAATACCGTGGCAACCCCTTATTTATGCCGTCCATTTGAACATGGGGCAGATATCGTCGTTCATTCATTGACCAAATATATTGGTGGGCATGGAACATCACTTGGTGGAATGGTTATTGATTCAGGTAAGTTCCCATGGACAGACTACCCAGACCGTTTTTCATTATTGATAGAACCAGATGTGGCTTATCATGGCGTAAGTTATACCGAACATTTTGGCGCAGCGGCCTTTATTGCGCGTTGCCGAGTTGCACCATTGCGCGGAACGGGGGCTGCATTATCACCGTTTAACGCATTCTTGATTTTACAAGGTTTAGAAACCCTCGCGCTAAGAATGGATAGACATACCGAAAATGCGCTAAAAGTGGCGAACTACCTCGAAAATCATCCACAAGTAGAGTGGGTGAAATATGCAGGTCTACCGAGTAACCCTGAACATGGTCTGGCGCAAAAGTATATGAATGGCAAGCCAGCAAGTATTATGTCGTTTGGTATTAAAGGTGGCCAAGAAGCTGGGGCGCGCTTTATTGATGCTTTGAAACTGATTGTGCGGTTGGTGAATATTGGTGATGCTAAATCACTTGCCTGCCACCCTGCATCAACGACACATCGTCAGCTTAATGATGCAGAGTTAGCGCAGGCAGGAGTTTCTCGGGATATGATCCGCTTATCAATTGGCATAGAACATATTGATGATATTCTAGCAGACCTTGAACAGGCGTTAGCTGCTGCCAAATAGTTTTACGTTGTATGAATAATAACCGGTTATGGTGAATGCCCTGACCGGTTTTTGTTTATAAACTGCCGTACACTTTTTTGTATTAATGATTAATATTAAGAACGAATTAAATTTTCACCTTATTTTTAAAGACTGAACTATTTTTTATATATTCAGTCTTAACCTGCAATCCTCATCTTTTTTATCGATAAAATGGAGTTTCTATTTATTAATTGTTTATATACAGCGATATTTATACCAATCAACTTTTGACTTGTTTAAATGGGGTTTAATTGGCATAACGATAATAGCTACATAAAAGAGTGTGTTTGTTCAAACGAAATAAATAAAATTATTAAATATCAATAACAAGAATGGTTGAGATGAAATGATTATGGCAAGCAATAAAGTTGCCTACCTAAAATGGTGTCTGTTATTTGGTTTTGTTCTAGTAACCTATTTTTTACCGTTAAACGGTAGGTTATTGTGGCAACCGGATGAACTACGGTATGCAGAAATTAGTCGGGAATTGATTATTAGTTATAATTGGAGCGTTCCTGAGCTTTTAGATATCCGTTATTTTGAGAAACCTATTTTTGGTTATTGGGTCGGGGCTATTTTCCAAATGTTATTTGGTGAAAATAACATTTCGGTTCGCCTTGGCGTAGTATTTAGCACATTAGTCAGTGGGCTATTTGTTTATCTCAGTGCCAAAATGGCTTGGAAAAACTCACGGCTCGCTTTCAATGCCGTGTTTATTTACCTTTCCATGTTGATGGTTTTTACTATCGGCACCTACAATATTCTTGACCCCATCGTGACAGCCTTTATCACTATGGTGATTTTCTTTTTCCAATGGGGGTTAACGACAAAATACTTCTCTCATAAATTACTCGCTTTCATCATGATGGGAGTCGCCTGTGGGCTAGGGGTATTAACAAAAGGTTTTCTCGTTTTAGTACTGCCAGTACTTGTTTGTTCCGTTGCCGCTATTTACTTTAAACAATTCAAAGAAGTATTTGTTTTCTCGTTTGTTTCACTGTTCACTGCTTTTGTTGTGTGCTTACCTTGGGCTTTCGTTATTGCCAGTCGTGAACCTGATTTCTGGCATTATTTCTTCTGGGTTGAGCATATTCAACGTTTTATGGCAAATAACGCGCAAAATAAATCCCCATTTTGGTTTTATATTCCTATTTTGCTCGCCGCGGTATTACCTTGGTTAGGTTACCTTTTTGGTGCGCTACGCCATGCATGGCAACAAAAAGGGTTACATACTTATTTTCTATTGTGGTTTATTGTGCCATTTGTTTTCTTCAGTATTACCAAAGGTAAATTACTGACCTATATTTTGCCTTGTATTGCACCTATTGCAGTTCTTATGGCCGCCTACATTGAAAAAATACTTGCTGAGAAAAAAACACGGCCTATCCGTTTGAATGCATTGATTAACACACTGATAGGTGGCGTTATTGCTGGGGGAATTATTGCTTCTGCTTATTACCCTAAACTGAGCGTGTTTCAGGCCGATGAAAGTGGAAAGTTATGGTTAGCCGCGGGCGCGTTTATTTTTTGGTTATTGGTTGCTTTAGTCTCTTTCAAACAACGGTTTTGGTATTTAGCTGCAATGTGTACGGTGGGTATTAGCTTAACTGTAGGTCATATTATCCCATCGCGTATTGCCAGTAATAATACGCCACAAGAGGTGATTGCGAAATATCATCACCAATTAGCGGATAAAACCGTATTGTTAACCAATAATGTCGGGTTAGGCACCACATTGGCATGGGTACTTAAACGCAGTGATATCACGATGCTTCACCAAACTGGGGAGCTAGGTTACGGGCTAAAATACCCAGATGCCGCTAATCGGTTTTATAGCTTAAAGCAGCTACCTGATTTATTAAAAAATTATCATTATAAAGATGTGGCGGTGGTCGTAGAAAATTCTCAGCGTGAATTGTTGGATGCATTACCGGGCAACCCAATTATTATTCGGGAAGGTAATCTTGTTTTAGCCTTTTATGAAGGCCAATAGGGACAGTACGTTAGGATATTCTTTGATAATAGCCGCCAAACCTAAAATGGTTTGGCGGCTATTCACATTAGCGCGTAGGCTTATTTAAAGTACTCGAGTTCGACGCTGAATAGGATTTTCCCAAAGTTGCGGGGAGACCATGATAAATTAATAGCATGGCCATGCTATTGCTCATCGTATTCACTTCCACTTCGTTGACTGTACGGTTGTTACGTTGATGACGGCTAGTTAACGTACTTCTCATTGGGACGTCTCCTCAGTTTCTTTGATTAGGCGATTCGCTTCGGCAAGCTCATAGCGCCTTGGTGTTAGTGCGGTTGCACTATGATTACGGGCGAGTAAGGTATAAATGGTCGGCAAAACAAACAGAGTAAATAATGTGCCAACTAACATACCGGTGACTATCACTAAGCCTAAGCCAAAGCGGCTATTTGCTCCTGCTCCAGTGGCGAATAGCAGTGGAACTAAGCCAATCACCATTGCTGCGGTTGTCATTAATATTGGGCGTAAACGAATTTGTGCTGCTTTGAGAATAGCATGTCGCCTATCTAATCCTTCATTGGCTTGTAATTCATTGGCAAACTCAACCATCAATATTCCATGTTTACTGATTAAGCCAATCAATGTGACTAAGCCGATTTGGGTGTAAATATTCAATGTCGCATAGCCAAGCGCCAATGGAATTAATGCACCACAAATTGAAAGTGGAACAGTAATCAAGATAATCAATGGGTCGACTAAACTTTCATATTGCGCCGCTAAGACTAAGTAAATAATGATGAGCGCCGCCATAAAGGCAAAGGCGAGGGTGTTTCCTTCTTGTTTATATTGGCGCGAATCGGATTGCCAGTCATGGCTAAAGCCTGCGGGTAGCTCATTGGCTATTTCGTCTAAGTAGGCAACAGCTTGGCCTAACGTGACACCAGGAGCGGGTATTGCTTGGAAAATTGCCGCATTTTGTTGATTAAATTGCGTGAGTTTATTTGGCTCCACTTGGGTGTTGATATCTACCACGGTTGAGAGGGGGATCATCGTTCCCGCTTCCGATTTTACATAATGTCGTGAAAGGGCTTCTGGTGTCAGGCGTTGGCTACGAATACTTTGTGGGATCACGTCGTAAGAACGGCCATCCATCCCAAAGCGGTTAATATAGTTTTCACCCACTAATAAGGTCAGCGATTCACCGATATCTTGCATACGAATGCCTAAGCTATTTGCTTTTGAACGGTTAATGCGGATTTCTACCACTGGGTTGTTGTAGTCGAGGTCACTATCGACCACCATAAACAGACCGCTTTCACGTGCTTGTTGCTTGATCTCCTCCATGGTTTTGTAGAGTACCGAATAATCCTGCGGGCTTCTGAGCACCATTTGGATTGGTAAGCCGCCAGTTGAACCGGGTAATGCAGGCAATTGGAAAACGAAAATGCTGTTCCCTTCGACATCACCAACGCGCCCTTGTAAGTCGCCTTGGATCTCAGACGCGACGCGGTCGCGTTGCTCCCATGATGTCAAGTTGGTTCCCCCAAAGCTAGCGGAGGGGCCATCGGTTCCGTTAATAATCCAAGTACTCTCCGTTTCCGGTAATTCCATGAAAACATCATGTAATTTACGTGAAAAACGTTCTACGTACTCGAGGTTAGCGTGCTGCGGTGATTTGATAGCGGTTAATACGCTAGATTGGTCTTCCACCGGAGCTAATTCACGAGGCGCAGATTGATAAAGCAGCGGTAAACTAATGAATACGCCAACGGCAATAACCCCTGTTAACCAACGGTTTTTCAAGGAGAAATTCAATACAATGGTATAGTAGTGGGCTAAGGTAGAAAAGAAGGTTTCTGCCATACGCGCCATACGCCCTTCATTCTGTTTTGAGTTCAACATGAAGGAGCTCATAACAGGAGAGAGGGTTAAGGCTACGACACCGGAAACAATCACCGCACCGGCCAACGTGAGCGCAAATTCTTTAAATAAAGCCCCTGTTAACCCCGACATTAGTCCTATAGGGGCATATACTGCTGCCAAGGTGATTGTCATTGCGATAACTGGGCCTGCCACTTCACGAGCACCAATTAAAGCCGCTAAAACCGGTGATTTCCCTTCTTCAATATGGCGATGGACGTTTTCGACGACCACGATAGCATCATCGACGACGAGACCAATCGCTAATACCATGGCGAGTAACGTGAGTAAGTTAATACTAAATCCAAATGCCATCATCAATGCAGCTGCACCTAACATTGATAGTGGAATAGCTAAAATTGGGATGATCACGCTACGAATCGACCCTAAACATAGGTAAATAACAGCGATAACAATCAGTAACGCTTCAACTAAGGTGTTAATAACTTGGTCAATAGACGCTTTAATAAAGCGCGAAGTTTCAAATGCCATTTCGACTTTAACACCGGGAGGTAATGTTTTGGTGATGTCTGGCATTAATTGATTCATACCATCAACGATTACCAGTGGGTTACCGGTTGGTGTGGCAAATAAACCAAGGTAAATCGCAGGCTCACCATTCATTAAACCACTGGTTTCTGTGGAAGCGGCCCCTAATTCAATGGTTCCTACATCTTTTAAACGTACTAACCCATTGCCATCGTTGCGGATCACTAAATCACGAAACTCATCGACATTAGTGAGGTCGGTATTGACATAGACATTAGAAATTACGAACTCGCCTTTGACTTTACCGGGTGCCGCTTGGTAGTTATTTTGGCGAACTGCTTGCGCAACATCCGCAGCGGTTAGCCCTCGGCCGGCTAATTTATCGGCATCCAGCCATAAACGCATTGCCAACTGTTGCCCACCAAAGACTTGAACTTTAGCAACACCATCAATTGAGGAATACATTGGCTCAATAACGCGAGAAATGTAGTCTGTCAGGGCGGGAATGGATAAATTGGTACTGGAAAAACCGATATAAGCAACCGCAGTGGATTCCCCAGAGGAAAGCTCAATCACTGGGTCATAAGCTTCTTTCGGTAATTTATAACGAACTTGGTTCACCTTCGCCATGACTTGTGCAAGGGCTTGAGTCGAGTCTCGGTTAAGTTCCATTCGAACGGTGACAAGGCTGCTTCCTTGCACAGATGAAGAGGACAGGTAGTCGACACCTTCCACTGAGGAAACCGCTTGTGCGATGGGTTGCGTCACAAACCCTTGCATCAATTTAGCCGACGCGCCAGGGTATTGCGTAGTAATGGTGATCGTCGAGCTTTCAAGTTGTGGATATTGGCGAATAGGCAACTTACTCAACGCAAATAAACCTATTAACACAATTAGCGCACTGACCACGAGAGCTAGAACAGGTCGGCGAACAAAAACATCAGTAAATTTCATTGCGCCTTCCTTATGAACCTTGAGCCGTGTTAGCGATTGGTTCAGACAATGTATCTTGAGCGACAGGGGTGACAGCAGAGCCGTCGTTTAAGCGTAATTGCCCAGAGGTGACGACTTTATCGTTAGCACTTAAGCCGTGTTCTATTTCTATTTTGCCATCCCAACGTTGCCCTGTTTTCACGGACACGCGCTTGACGGTCATCGCATCCCCTTCACCTTGTGTAATAAACACGGTATCGCCATAGGCGGTATATGTAACGGCGGTTTCTGGGATCGTAATGACTTCATTACTGGCTTGGCGAACCACATTCACATTGGCGTACATCCCGGCTTTTAATGTGCCATCACTATTTTCTAGTGTAGCTTGCAGGGCGATAGTGCGTGATTTGCCGATAAGTGGGTCAATGGCTGTAATACGGGCTGGAAATGTTTTATTGGGATAAGCATCCACCGTAATATCAACAATTTGTCCTTGATGCAGTTCCGGTGAGGCCTGTTCATCTAAAGAGAAATTGAGCTTTAAGGTTTGGGTATCCACCAAACTGGCAATGGCTTCACCAGGGTTTAAATATTGCCCTTCATGGACTTGGCGAATACCGATTGTCCCGTCGAATGGCGCTCGGATTGTTTTTTGCGCAATTAATGCTTGGGTTTGGCGGATCAGGCCTTGAGCAATATCACGTTCAGCACGGGTGCTATCTACTTGAGCCTCCGCCACTAAATGTTGCGCAGATAATGAACGGGTTCTTTCGTATAAGCGAGCCGCATTACGCAACTGTGCTTGGTAGCGTGATAAGTCCGCTTGTTCAACAGCATCGTTGAGTTGTACTAGTAATTGACCTTTTTTGACTTGCTGGCCAGATTCAAATGCAATTTTCGTAATACGGCCATTGGTTTCTGCCGCGACTAGGACTTGGCTGCCAGCTTCTAATTCACCCACACCGTAAAAAGTGCGAGGCGCGGTATCTAAGCTAACAGGAGCCAATGCCACTTTTACGGGTGGATATTGATAGGCTGCTTGTTCGTCTTCTTCATTTTGGGCGTAGGTTGAATAAATCGCGCTACCCGCCCCAACAGCAATTAAAACGGAACAAAGTGTCATTATTGTTTTTTTATTCATTAAATTTTCCTTCTATTTCTGCGTTTTTAACGCGAAATAAAGACCTCTAAAATGCCCTGCAATGGCGATAGCGATTAAGCCCCCAATAACAGCAATATGTTCAATTGCCCAAAACATCGCGATTTGAGCTTGTTCTCCCGTGTAGTTCCAAAAGGTGTGGACAACCACAATAGTGAGGAACAAAAACACGGCTAATGCCCCAGTACCAAGCCATAAAAGACGATTAAATAGCACAAGCACGGAGCCAACTAACATGACAGCAGCAGAAGCAATATTGAAAAACCAATCTGGGTGAAGACCTGCAGCACGCATTTCAGCCAGACTATTTTCATAATCAAAAACTTTGGCTAAACCAGATGAAATAAATAAAACCAAGACTAGTAAGCGAGCAATAATCCATAAGCTATTGCTTTCTAACATTTTGGTAATCACCGATGGCATAAACCTATCCCCTTTAAAAAAATAATCTCAATTGACAAACTAGCAGGGTGGCACTATAAAACCTTAAGTTAAGTTGAGGTCAAGCGCAGGTGAGCTAAAATGGTAGACAAAGACACAAAAACGATAAAACCGCAGAGAAATGAGGGGAAAAAAATTGATTTTACGCGGGCATTAACGGTTGGCGAAGTGGCAAAACGCTCGGGAGTGCCTGTTTCTACAGTCCATTTTTATGAATCAAAGGGGCTAATTCAAAGTACACGAACTCAAGGGAATCAGCGACGATTTCACTCTGTTGTACTTCGTTACATCGCCATTATTAAGGTTGCACAAAGTACGGGGATCCCATTACATGAAATTCAAGAGGCATTAGGGCGTTTTCCTGCAAATAGTGCACTCACTTCCGAGCAATGGAAGGAGATGTCGACACAATGGCGTAAATCTTTAGATAAGCGCATTCGGCAACTGACTCGTTTACGTAATGAGTTGGATAACTGCATTGGTTGCGGTTGTTTATCATTAAGTGATTGCCCACTGCGTAACCCTGATGATGTACTGGGCAAGAGAGGCCCTGGCGCCCGTATTTTAGAACGTCCATAATCTATTTTATTTATTTTTGCGATTAATCATACTTTTCATTATTTGGATAGCCACTGCCGAGAGTGGCTATTTGTCTAGTTATATCATCATCTTATTATTTAAATTGCGGCACAAAATGGATATTTTTTGCGTCCATCGGCTACCCCTTTCCCGCATATTTGCGTAACTATCCGTTATGTTAATTTTTTGTGAATTCATTGTAACCAGATGAAGGTGAAAGAGGGTGACAACGATGAAAGGTTTGAATAATAAGATTGCCATTGTGACTGGCGGAGCGACCAAAATTGGTGCAACCGTCGCGAAAGTATTGAGTGATTACGGTGTAAAAGTCACGATTTTTGATATTGATGCCGTGAATGGTGAAAAAGTCGCTCAAAGTGAGCCCAATATTGACTTTATTCCTGTTGATATCACAGATGACCAACAGCTTAAACAAGGTATTGACCGTGTTGCGCAGAAATATGGCCAACTCGATTTTTTAGTTAATCTGGCAGCCACTTATCTTGATGAAGGCCAGTTATCGACAAGGCAGGATTGGCTCACTGCGTTGAATATTAATGTAGTAAGTGCGGTGATGGCAGCGCAGTTTGCCAAAGCGCATTTCGTCAAGTCGGGTAAAGGTGCCATCGTCAACTTTACCAGCATTTCTTCTTCTGTCGCCCAAACAGGTCGTTGGCTCTACCCTGCATCTAAAGCCACTATGTTAGAGGTAACTCGCAGCCAAGCAATGGATTATGCGGCTGAAGGAATTCGTGTAAATTCCGTTTCCCCAGGATGGACCTGGTCCCGAGTTATGGATGAAATCACGGGGGGGGATCGTCAAAAAACAGACCGTGTTGCCGCTGATTACCACTTATTAAAACGCGTTGGTGACCCAGAAGAAGTCGCTCAAGTTGTCGCGTTCTTACTGTCTGATTTGGCCAGTTTTGTTACTGGTGCAGATTACGCTGTCGATGGCGGCTATTCCGCTATGGGGCCTGAACAGGCTAAACCCGCAATTCCCCGTCTTGCTGAATAAGACACCACTTTAACTATTTTGTAGAGGAAAATACTATGCGTCGAATTGCTATTGTAGGTGGTGGTCAAGCGGGTATGCCATTAGCTTTGGGTCTACTCAATAAAGGTTATGAAGTCACGGTTGCAACAAACCGGACTCCAGAAGATGTTAAAAATGGCCGAGTGATGTCGAGCCAGTGCATGTTCGATATTTCACTGCAATTTGAACGTGATTTAGGGATTAATTTTTGGGAAGAGCAATGTCCGCCAGTTGAAGGCATTGGTTTTACCGTGCCTAATCCCGAAAAAGCAGGCGAAAAAGTGATTTCTTGGCGTTCGCGCCTCGATAATTATGCCCAAGCCGTCGACCAACGTATCAAAATGCCTTACTGGATGGAATTATTTGCTGCTCGTGGCGGTAATTTACGGATTGAAGATGTTGGCGTCGCAGAGCTGGAGCACTTAGCGCAAACGCACGATTTAGTTGTGTTAGCAGGTGGGAAAGGGGAAATTGTTAAATTGCTTGAGCGCGATGCCACCCGTTCACCTTATGACAAACCACAGCGCGCCTTGGCACTGACTTATGTGCATGGCATGTTACCAACACCGGAATTCTCTCAAGTTTCTTTCAATTTGATCCCCGGTGTTGGCGAGTATTTTGTATTCCCATCACTGACGAATAGCGGTGATTGCCACATCATGGTGTTTGAAGGGATCCCTGGTGGGCCGATGGATCAGTGGAATGAAGCGCGTACTCCACAGGAACATTTGGCTTACAGTAAAAAAATTCTCAATACCTATTTACCTTGGGAAGCAGAGCGTTGCCATCATGTTGAGTTAACTGATGAGAATGGCATTCTAGCCGGAAGATTTGCACCAACAGTGAGAAAACCGGTGTTAACGCTACCATCAGGCAACATTGTATTTGGTCTTGGTGATGCGTTAGTCACCAATGACCCACTAACGGGGCAAGGTTCAAATAATGCCACCAAGGCTTGTAAAGTCTATTATGACGCTATTTTAGCCCATGGTGACAAGCCTTACACTGCCGAGTGGATGAATGACACATTTGAGCAGTTCTGGAAGTATGGCCGCCATGTTGTGGAATGGACCAATTCCTTACTCGCCCCTCCTGAGCCCCATATTTTACACTTATTGGATGCAGCCCAGCAGTTGCCATCCTTAGCACATACCATCGCAAATGCCTTTAATTACCCGCCCGTATTATTCCCTTGGTGGAAAGATGGGGCTGCCTGTGAGGCCTATATTCAATCGCAAATGATGGAAGAAGCGCGAGCTTAATGGGGGATATCAGTATGTCTATGATTGCAGAGGATACACTCATGTGTGATAGGGAATGGGGCGATACCGAGTTTGAATCAAAAATATTGCGTAATCTGCTGGGCTGCTATCCAACGGGGGTTGCGATTGTTACCACCCGAACTGCAGATGGCCGTGATGTTGGGTTGACTATCAACTCGTTTGCATCGCTATCACTTGACCCACCACTAGTGCTATGGAGCTTAGTGAACCATTCACCAAACTTATCCGTATTTCGTGATTGTGCTCATTTCACTATCAATATATTAGGTCACGGGCACCAAGAACTTGCAATGCGTTTTGCGAACCCGCGTATCGAAAATAAATTTGAAGATGTAGCAATTCACCTTACACCAGAAGGGATCCCTGCATTGCACGGGGCGATAGCGACATTGGTATGTGAAAACCATAAACAAGACACGATTGGCGACCACTTATTGATGGTGGGGCATGTTCGCCGTATCGGCAGTGAAGCGGGGAAACCGTTAGTGTTTCATGGCGGTAGTTTTACTGCATTACATGAAGACCTTAAGTGAGGAAGAGACGATGAACCAGCAAACATTAATGGCATTTTCAGCACAGTTGCAGCAAGGAAATATTCAAGTTATCGACCTGACACAAACTTTATCGCCTTCATTTCCAGCCCTGCAATTGCCTGAGCAATTCGGGCAAGTCTGGTCATTTAGCATGGAACAGATTTCTCGTTATGATGATAACGGCCCTGCATGGTATTGGAATAATTTTAGTTGCGGAGAACATACCGGAACGCATTTTGATGCACCAATTCATTGGATTAGCGGTAAAGACCAAATCAATAATACGGTGGATACCATTCCAGTGGAAAACTTTGTAGCGCCAGCCGTTGTAGTAGATGCCAGTGCGGAAGTGGCTCAAAACCCTGACTGGGTGTTAACTGTCGAGTTTCTACAAAAGTGGGAAGAAAAGCACGGCACAATTCCTAAAGCTGCTTGGGTGCTTTTTAGAACTGATTGGTCGAAAAAGGCGAATGACCCGGTTGCCTATGTCAGTATGCGTGAAGATGGTGCACACACACCGGGGCCATCCCAAGAAGCGGTAGAGTGGCTCATTCACCAACGTGATGTTAAAGGGTTTGGTGTTGAAACTATCAATACGGATGCAGGGCAGTCATATAGTTGGCCGGTACCTTACCCTTGCCATACTTTAATGCATGGTCACAATAAATATGGCCTGCAATGTTTGACGAACCTCGACAAACTGCCTGCGACAGGTGTCGTGATTGTTGCTGCGCCACTTAAAATTGAAGGTGGCTCAGGCAGCCCATTACGTGTACTTGCACTTGTGGGGTGAGGTATGACAACAAACTCAACCCCTCAGGTAATTGTGGTGGGCAGTGGGATGAACTCCTTAATGTGTGCCGCCTTGTTGGCGGTACGTGGGAAATCAGTCCTTGTTCTTGAGCGAAATGACCGCTTAGGGGGCTGCATTCGCACTGAAAATTTATTTGAGGGCTATACCCACGATCTCCTTTCTTGTTGGTACTCCTTATTTGTTGGTAGCCCTGGCTACCAAGAGCTCGAACCCTATTTAAAGCCGTATGGATTAGAGTTTGCTCAATGTGATTATTCAACGGGGTTAGTGCAACCGGATGGTCAATCGATTGCATTAAAACGGGATATTTCTGAAGCGGCTAAGCAGCTCGACCAGTTGGCTCCGGGTGATGGTCTTGCATTTCGTAAGATGGCAGACCAGCTATTTACACAAGATGCAGCGCTCACCTTTGGCCTATTAGGGCAAAACCCATACAGCGCTAATATGTTGAAATTATTGTTCTCTGAATGGCGCAAACGCGGGGTCGATGGCTTGCTTGATTTTGCAAAAGCCGGAATAGAAAGCTTTCGCCGTTGGTCAGAACGTGAATTACAGCACGACTTTAGCCGAGCTTTGATGGCGCCGTGGGTATTACATACCGGACTTGGGCCGGATGAAGCCAGTTCTGCATTAATTGGCAAATTGACTTTTGCAGCGGTGGTGGCTGGTGGTATGCCAGTGGTGAGAGGTGGCAGTTCTCGTATCGTGGAAGCGTTTGCAAAGGTTATTGAAGCGAACGGCGGCAAACTAAAAACGGGTATGCATGTTGAAAAAATCATCACCCAAGGTGAGGGGAAAAATCAACGGGCAACCGGTGTGAAGGTGAATGGGCAAATCATTGCAGCCGCTGAAAGCGTGGTTTGTAACGTTACCCCAACACAGTTGTATGGTTCATTACTCGAAAATATTTCGCCACAAGTGAGGGAAAAAGCGAGAGGTTACCGCTATGGGCGTGCAGGTATGCAAATTCATTTTGCTTTAAGCGCCCCTCCTCCTTGGTGCAATCCTGAGTTGTTAAATGTACCACTGGTGCATTTCACTGAAAGCATGGAGCAGGTGTGTTTGTCGGTGACACAGGCAAATAATGGTTATTTACCCGATAAACCGACATTTGGTATTGGCCAACCGACTGCACTTGATCCCAGTCGAGCCCCCGATGGCGGGTGGATCTTATGGATCCAAATGCAAGAGTTACCTCGAGTTTTAAAAGGGGATTCTGCTGGTGAAATCTCAATACCCGATGATGGACGTTGGAATGAACAAGTCAGAGAAGCAGTTGCCGACCGAATTCAACAGCGTTTAGAGCTTGTAATGCCTGGCTTTTCTCATTTGATCGTGGGACGCAAGGCAATCTCTCCCGCTGACCTAGAAAGCTACAACTGTAACCTTGTGGGTGGCGACCCTTATTCAGGAACCTGCTCCCCCGATCAGTTTTTCTGGTTGCGCCCTTTCGCAGCGACTGGCCAGACAAAGACGCATCAAACCGCGGTCAAAAACCTCTTTCATATCGGCGCTTCAACACACCCAGGTCCCGGTTTGGGGGGCGGTTCAGGTTACCTTGTTGCCCAGAAATTAGCAGTCAAACGCAGGACATAATAAATCCGCAAAGGATTTGCGGCATAACAGGTAAAGCACACACAGTAAGACAACCCACTATGGCAGGAAACATGATGAAAAAAATAACAATCAGTAAGCTTGTAGCAGGTTCGTGTCTCAGCGTACTTTCGTTTGGTGCGATTGCCACTGAAGGTGGCGGTTTAGGGGTATATCCCGATGGGTTAGAAAACTTTATGTCAGGGGCGCTGCCACCGCAAGGGGTACATGTACTGATGTATGGGGGAAATGCCCATTATGACAGCGTTCGTGACAATAAAGGGGATAAAATACCGGTTCCAGGTTTTAGTGTGAATGTTAACGTATTGGCACCGCGTTTTATTTGGGTGACTGATCAAAAAGTTTTTGGTGGTGATCTGGCTTTCCATACCATTTTGCCGTTGCTAGATGTGACCGCAAAAGCGGCAGGCCAAAAAGAGACCAGTCGGGGTCTCGGTGATGTGACTTTTGGTCCTGCTTTAGGTTTTCATCCTTTAGCTGATTTGCATTATGTTGTGGGATTAGATGCCTATGCACCGACAGGTAAATACAGCAAAACGGATCCATCTAGCCTTGGAAGAAATTATTGGGCATTACAGCCGGTTTGGGCAATTAGTTATATACCGCCTGTTGGTGTAAATGCAGATTTGAAAATGATGTATGACTTTAACTTTCGTAATAACGATACAAAAACCCGGTCAGGGCAAGCATTTCACGCTGATTATGCACTAGGGTGGGGATTTGGTAATGGTTGGGTGGCAGGGGTTGGCGGCTATGCATTTTTGCAAATGACTGATGATAGCGGCCCAAATTCAGCACAAGGCAAAGCTCGCGCATACTCAGTAGGGCCTTCGATTCGTTATGCAAACCCTCAGGGGTGGTTATTTACTGCAAAATGGGAAAAAGATTTTGAAGTTAGAAACCGGCCTGAAGGTTCACAAATTTATTTGAAAGCATCAATTCCATTTTAACTCATTATAGACACGTCTTTTCTCTATAACGCCATATAGTTTTAATACTATATGGCGTTACGCTTATTAATACTTAAACTTATAGTAATTGTACGCATTTTTAATTTTCTTTATTATTTTTAATTTAAAGTATATACACGTATTTTCTATGTATAAAAACTTAAGTAATATATTAAGGCTATATCCATTTTAGTGTATTTTCTTATCCCGAATTTTCTCCTGCATTTAATTCTTTTAAATAATTAAGTTTCTATCTTTATGTTTAATTTGATTATTTCCATAACACCCTTAAATAAACATTAAATGTCAAATAAAACATTTAATTTAGTTTAATTTTATGTATTATGATTAATGTCATCCAGAGTACGGTTGTTTTAAATCTGGTTTTTTATCATGAAGTAATATCTAGTATTAGTTTTCAAAATATTAATAAAGAAACATCTGCTAACATTCATTAATAATTAAGCGCTCTACTTTGGGTTTGTTTAATTAAAATCTAATGTAAATACTGCTCTTTAATTAGAGGGACATATCATGAAAAAACTATTATTAACTGCGATGATTACAACAAGCTGTTTTTCATTAAATTCATTTGCCGCAACCGATACTGTTGGTGGTGGTCAGGTGAATTTTTTTGGTAAAGTTACTGATATTTCTTGTACTATTTCAGTTGATGGTCAAGGAAGTAACGCTAGCGTATATTTAGCGCCAGTTTCAATTAAAGAAGTGAAAGCCGCCGCTGCTTTTACATATTTAAAACCGAAATCATTTGTTATTGATGTAACAAACTGTACTCAAACAGCAACATCAACACGTGCAGACGTTGATGTTAAATTAGATATGAAACGAATTGGTGTATATTGGAATGGCGGTAATATACTACAGAATCCACCTACAGGAGCAGAGGGATATTTAGCAAATACAGAGTCAACAGGAGCTAAAAATATCCAGCTTGTGTTAGCAACAAAAGGTGATTCTTCTTTATCCGGCACTAAAATTATCCCTGGTGATCCAAATCAAGCAAAAGTTGTTACAGACTTAACATCGATTAAAGATGGTGCTCGATTTACTTATTTTATTGGCTATTCAGCACCAAGCCCTTCTATTGTGACAACGGGTTTAGTTAATAGCTATGCAACCTATGAAATAACGTATAAGTAATTTTTGCATTTTTGTTATAATAGGCGGTAGTTTTACTACCGCCTCTAAAAGAGGTGAAAATGAAAATACTGAGTTTATTAAATATTTCTTTGTTGTTTATTTGTCATTTTTCTTTTGCCAATAATATCATTGTTAATGGTACTCGGTTTATTTACTCTGAAAATGACAAAGAAATTACGGTCCAACTAAATAATACAGCAAATAGACCTGCGGTTGCTCAAGTTTGGCTTGACGAAGGTGACCCGAAGGCCCTTCCAGAAACAATTAAAACGCCTTTTCAAATAACACCACCAATATCCAAAATTTCTGCAAATGGCGGGCAAACAATTCGGATAAAATTGGTTGATAGAACATTATTGTCCACAGATAAAGAAACGTTATATTGGTTAAATTTATTGGATATTCCACCAATTACAAAATCAGAAAGAAACGCTGAGCAAAATATGCTACAACTCGCAATTCGCTCTCGCTTTAAATTTATGTATCGTCCGAAAAAATTGGGTAGTAGAGAGTTAGCCCCTGAACAGTTACAGATTTTTTCTGGTAAACAAAATATCCAAGTTAAGAACCCCACTCCCTTTTTTATTACAATCACTGCGATTAATGACGAGAAGAAAACACTTAATACCGAAGCATTTATGTTAGCGCCGGGGGAATCTCAAACGATCAAAATTAATGGCGTCGTGAATTCAGGAGATAATATAACAATCAATAATATTAATGATTATGGTGCAGAGGTTCCAGCAAAAATAAAAGTAAAATGATCGGATGCAAGGATGAATATGCGATTTAAAAAAAATAAAGCTATTTTTTTCACATTATCGATTGTTCCCATATTGGTTGTAACCAGTGAAGTTCACGCTGAAGAACAAAGCTCAGATGAAATATATGAGTTTAATAGTGGTTTTATTGTCGGCAGCCAGGAAAGTATCGATCTTACCCATTTTAATGAAAATGAATTAAGGGAAGGGCTTTACTCAATTGATTTTTATGTTAATGGCTATTGGAAAGGTCGACATGAAATTCAATTAAGCAAAAGAGATAAGCAAAATATAGCAGCCTGTTATTCAAATACTCTATTAATGAGTTTATCAATTAACACTACCGCATTGAATCCAACTCTCAGTCGTAGTGAACAACCGTGTGGTTTTCTGAAGGAATGGAACAACGATAGTAATATTAAGGAAACTTTCGACCCGACTAGCCTCAGGTTAGATTTAACGCTACCTCAACTCTATATCATACAGTCACAAGCTGGCTATGTGCCACCTGAATTCTGGGACAAAGGAATTCCTGCATTAAATACAGCGTATCAAGCTAACTTTTATAGTAATAACCTTTCAGACTCATCCATTGAACGCTATTCCACGATGTATCTTGGCATTAATTCGGGTTTTTCATATAACGGTTGGCAATTAAAACACATCGGTAATGCAGCATGGCAGGAAGGTGACAGTTTTCGATGGGATAGCAATCAAACTTATCTTCAAGCGCCATTAGTGTCTATGAAATCAACCATGATGATGGGGCAATTTTATACCGAAGGTAACTTATTTGATAGTGTGAGTTTACGGGGGGTGAAAATAGCAACGGATGACAGTATGTACCTTGATGGTGTTACAAATTATACACCGGAAATCCGTGGGATAGCCCAAAGTAATGCATTAGTTACTGTTCGACAAAATAACACCGTTATCTATCAAACGACTGTTCCTCCGGGGCCATTTAATTTACAAGATGTAACGCCGTCAGGTTATGGTAATGACCTTGAAGTGATTATCAAAGAAGCGGATGGAAGTGAAAGCTCTTTTTTTGTTCCGTATTCTTCATTACCCCAGCTCTTAAGACCTAAGTTTACCCGCTACCAAATAGCAACAGGTAAGTTAGATCAAAATAGTTATCATCACCGCCCTTATATTATTCAAGGGACATTACAGCATGGCTACAATAATTATTTCACATTCTATACGGGTATTAATGCGTATGATGATTATCAAGCGTACATGCTGGGTACTGCTATTAATACGCAAGTCGGGGCGTTGGCTTACGACATTACGAGTGCAAGAATGAAAACACAAAACCATCGAGAAAATGGTTTTAAGCATCAGTTAACACTAAATAAATTATTTTCAGATACAAAAACGAACTTTATTGTTAGCGGTAATGTTCGTTCAAATGAGTCTTACTATAATTTGAATGAATCACTTTATCTTATTGATAATGAAAAGCGCCAAACAACTAGCCAACTACGGCATGAAAAGAAAAGTCTCAATTACACCATTAACCAAGAACTCCCCGAAAGCTATGGTGGTTTTTATTTTACTGGGCGGATAGTTGATTATTGGGATGATAGGGACACTGAAAAACAATACCAATTTAACTATTATAATCATTTTGATAAGTTATCTTACTCCATTTCTTTTATACGGCTTTATTCCGACAATTATAATGATAGTAAAGACGACAGGATAAGTATTAACCTTAGCTATCCATTATATTTTGGTGATAACCAACATATTTCATTGACATCAAATACTATCTTCAATAACTCATCATTCGATGCAACCCAGCTAGGGATTAATGGTTCTCTCGATGAAGATAACAATTGGGTTTATGGCATAAACTCTTCTTTCTCAAATAATAGTAATAATAACATCGCATTAAATACGGCTTATAGAACGCCTTATTCTGCTTTAAATGCAAGTTATAGCCATGGAAAACGTTATCGTCAGTATGCTCTAGGCGCTAATGGTTCAATGGTGTTTCATGCCGATGGCGTCACTTTTTCGCCAAATATATCCCAAACGATGGCTTTGATAGAAGCGAAAGATGCTCAGGGAGCTTCAATTGTAGGATCTCCGGGGACTCATATTGATAGTCAAGGCTATGCACTTGCATCTTATATGCGCCCATATCGCGTCAATACCATTGAACTCGACCCTAAGGGAAGCTCAGAAGATATTGTTTTTCAAAATACACTTAAAAACGTAGTCCCTTATGAAGGGAGTATCGTTAAAGTCAGCTTTGGTACGAAAGTTGAAAAGAGCAAAGTATTTGAAGTTAAACGCATTAACAATCAACCACTTCCATTTGGCGCTGAAATTAAAGGGGACTCAGGAGCATCGATAGGCAGTGTCGGGCAGGGGAGTAATATATTTGTTAATGATGAATATGAAGGTAAGGCAACGGTTGTTTGGCATGAGGGGGAGTGCTCATTCTTGCTTAACAAACAAATTGAATTGAATAGGAACATAATATGCGAATAGTTTATTTATATTATTTTTCTGCTATTTTTTGCGTTAGCACTCCTGTGATGGCTGACTGTGTTCGCTCCTCAGTGCCCCCCGTCGACATTAACATGGAATTAGGTCGCGTGGTCGTGAGCCCTGAATTACCCGTTGGTACTATAATTCGGGAACGAACATGGAATATGGATATGGCAACATCTGTATGGGCTGAATGTAGCGGCGGTACGGTATTAGATGCAAAAGTTGTCGCTAGTAAGCCTATGTCTGGGGATAATATTATCGAAACGAATGTGCCTGGAATTGGCTTGCGGTTTATTCGTGATGCTGATGGCGGGAAGATAAAAATCACTTATCCCGGCCATTATACCGTGCCTGGGGAAGGTACAAAAAATGTTGTACTCGCGGGATCTACGTTTACCATTCAAGTGATTAAAATTGCAGATGTCACTGGTTCGGGGTCAATCCACCAAGGCGAGTACACTCGTTATGGTTATTTACCTGACTCGATATCTCCTGCATTGATTACACGTTTGAATGCTGATGCTATTACGATTGTTTCTCCTTCCTGCAAAATAACCTCTGGCGTAAACCAAAATGTAATAATGAAATCAGTGAAAAAAAGTGAGTTTACAGGTTTAGGATCAACCGCAGGTTTAACACCCTTTGCGATTACTATGTTATGTAGCGGCGGTGTTAATGCGTCCAATACATCTAATATTTATATGTCGTTTAATGGTGAACTTGCACCAGATACAAATAAAACTCAAGGTGTACTTGAAAATAGTTTAACAGAGCTTCAAGCGGCGGATGGGGTAGGGGTACAGGTTCTGACCAAAGAAGATAAACCATTGGAATGGGATAAAAATTATTTGGTAGGAAGTGTGGGAATACTTCAAGAAAAATCAATAAATCTTAATTACATAGCTAAATATTATCAATATAAAAAAGAAATAACACCAGGAAAAATACAAGCTAAGATGATTTTTAATATTTCTTACGATTAGTAAAAACATCTATAGTAAATATATCTATATTAATTAAATTGAAATGGTTCCCTAGTATTTTATTAGGGGATCATTTTTTTTGTTATTTTTATAGCGGGGTTTTTTTATCTAGTAGTTTGAATGTAAATGTATTTTTTACTTCTAAGATATAAATCAAATCGACAAAGTGTAATTATTTATTAGAAAGTGTGTTGACATAAAAATTTAACTTAGTATCATTCCGCTCGACTTAACTAAGGTCAAATATAATCTATTTTAAAACGTATTATTACTTATTTTTTAAATACGTTTATGGTTGTTAATTAATTTAATTTCACAGCAATGTTTTTTTCAACTCATTGAATTTTATTTTTAATTTGATATGTGATTGTATTCGGCCTCTACAAACCAATCTTTAAAATTAATTAAATGAATAGAGTGAGTTACAATGAAATTTATCGTTATATTATTCTCTTTTTTGTTTTCTTTTTTTACATACAGCATGGAAAATAGTGGAGGGAAGGTTTATTTTGGTGGGTATGTATTTGAAGAACCTTGTAATTATAAAACAACAGTTAACCATATAGTATTAACTTGTGATGAGAGGGATAATAATAAAAACCATTATTATCAAATTTCCTCATTAAATGAAAGTGAAACTAAGATTGATTCGATTAAAGTTTCGGATATTAATTTGTCTAAGATATCAATCAATTCTGCGATTACGACTATTTCATATAGGTAGTAATACCAGTAAATAAAGAATATACGTTGTCCTTTTCTACTTTCGGTTCTCATTTAGATCACCCCCCTCAATCTATAATTTAGAAAGGGGGGCTATTTTTAAAAGTAATACTGTAAATAGAAAATAATATATAACATTTTTGATATTAATTTTATATTGTTAAATGACTGTTATAGATAATTAGGCTTTTTTCATACTCTGACTTGGCGTTTCACCATAACGTTTTTTATACTCTGCGCTAAAGCGGCCCATATGGGCAAATCCCCAACGTAAAGCTACCCCAGTGACATTAGTTGCTTCTCCTGAAAGAAGTTCAGCTCGAACACGTTCCATCCGTAAGTCACGTAAATATTGCATCGGGCTGATATCTAAGAACTCTTTAAAACCCGCATATAAACTGCGTAAGCTGACGCCTGCAATATGAGCAAGCTGCTCAACAGTGATAGGTTCATGTGCGTGAGCTTCTAAATACTCTTGCACTCTGCGTACGTGACGAGGACGGATTGTTGACCTGCGCATTCCTGAGTCTTCGATATAATTATGGCCTTGAGTAGAAAGCAAAGTGACAGAAACCAATTGTTCAACCTGAGTCGTGATCAATTTATGTTGTAAGAGATCGGGGGTGCGTGTCGCACATTCAATCAGGTAATTCATCAGAGTGCGCCATGCAAAACAGGATTGCCAAGCAAAGCCTAACTCAAAAACTAAGGGTTTATCTAAAGTATGACCAAGTTGGCCCACTAACGATCTTTCAAGTAAAGAACGGGAAATACGCAACATAAACTGATCGTTATCGCTATTCCAGCGCATTATTGTTGATTCTTCAGGACTAAGAAGTGAGGCCATTTGAGGGGTTGATTCAAGACACTTTCCACCACTTTCGATGACCGCTGTACCTGATAGAGGCATTTGAACTAAAAAAAAGTCCTGTAGTTGCCCTGGAATAATGGATACATCGGCACCGTAGCGTAAGCGGCTTAAAGAAATATCCCCCATTGGAATATAGTGCATACGAGCATCAAGGCGCTGATGCGGGTTAAGCAAGTTAAATTGATGGGGTTTCATGACTCGACCAACCATCGATTTAATCTCTTCAGGATCTGCTGAGGTAAATAATAAACGCTCTGAAGAACAGAGCTGATTTTCAATCTGAGGTGCAGATGAATGGGACCACGAGTTGCTCAACATCGAAGGTACCTCCAAAATAGTTTATCAACCCTGCTCGATAGAATAATCAAAAGTGGGTCTGACTAATATTGCTTATTATGTATTTTTCTCAATGAATTCAATTAATTATTATATTTTATGGTGATTTTTTATATTTGGAAGGAGTGACTTTAACTTAAGCTAAATAGAATCTTCCTTCCTTAAATTGTTAACATTTTATTAATTATTTTTTAACCAAGTGTAGGTTGAACATAGCATAAACATATTTCCTTACCTAGATAAAAGAATGCAGATGCTATCCGAAAACTGCAAAAAAATAGGAACTGTGTGGTTATTGTGATAATGATAACAATATAAAAAATAAAGTTATTTCTATTTTAAAATAGCAAGTTATGCATGATTTTTCATATTATATTTTATGTTTGACTGGTTATTTTTTGTTTGGTTGAATTAATGCTCTAATTAATCGTTTTGTATTGATTTATTTCTCTGCTTGATGTGTTTTTGTGTGTGGTTTCTCTATTAAGCCAAGTTTTTCAATCTTTTTTGTTTATTTTATTGGTTTGTTTTTTCTACGTTATTTTATTGGAAAACTAATTTCCTAGCTGTTTTAACTCACTATTTGTCCCTTATCTGCAAGCCTTATCCACTCTCTGCATAAATCTAATTTACATGATTAATCATGGATTGACCTGTTATTAACAAAAGATATACAAGTAAGAAACACAATAAAGATAAAAACGTTCTGATGTTGATTGGTGAGGTTAAAATGGCTGAGCGATCGTTTGTACAAGAAGTTCAAAAATTACGGCAAGGGCAAGGTGAAACTTTCAGCGGTGAAGGGATCCTTGCTGTCACAAAAGCGCTGTTAGAGTCGGGTGTATCTTACGTTGCGGGATATCAAGGTGCTCCTATCTCCCATTTGATGGATGTCCTTGCTGATGCACAAGATATTTTATCCGAATATGGTATTCGTTTTGAAAATAGCGCAAGTGAAGCAACTGCAGCGGCAACTTTGGCAGCCTCAGTTAATTATCCACTACGTGGCGCTGTGACGTTTAAAGCAACCGTGGGAACGAATGTCGCGTCTGATGCCTTAGCTAACTTAGCTTCTGGTGGCGTGTTAGGGGGGGCTTTAATTATTGTTGGTGAAGATTATGGCGAAGGTTCTTCTATTATGCAGGAGCGCAGCCATGCTTTCGCAATGAAATCGCAGATGTGGTTACTCGACCCTAGACCCAACTTGCCGTCCATTGTTCAAGCTGTGAAAGACGGCTTTGAGCTCTCTGAAGCCAGCAATACACCTGTTATGTTACAAATGCGGATTCGTTCTTGTCATGTTCACGGGCAATTTGTTTGCGCAGATAATCAACCCCCTAAATTTACAGTGAAAGATGCACTCGAGAACCCAACTCGAGACGTTAGTCGCATAGTATTACCCCCCGCTAGTTTCTTACATGAAAAAGAAAAAATTGAAGCTCGCTGGCCCGCTGCAATTAAATTTATTCAACAGCATAAGTTAAATGAATTTTTTGCAGAAGACTCGGATGATGTTGGAATTGCGCTACAAGGCGGTTGTTACAACACGTTGATCCGCGCATTAAATCAGCTAGGGCTAGCGGATGTTTTTGGTAATAGCCAAATTCCTTTATATGTGATGAATGTGGCTTATCCATTGATTGATGATGAATTTGAACGTTTTTGTCGTGATAAAAAAGCCATTCTAGTCTTGGAAGAAGGCCAGCCAAATTTTGTTGAGCAAAATGTGGCGAATATTTTACGTCAACGCAAGATTGATATCGCCCTACATGGCAAGGATATGCTGCCAATGGCGGGGGAATATAATACGGCAACAGTACTTGCGGGGCTACGTTCGTTTTTTGAATGCTATGGAAAGATAGCTCCACAAGTCAAAGCGGCTGCAAAACAGATCCGTATCCCAACGATCAATATTGCCACTCAAAAATCTGAAGACTCTTTACCTGAATATGTTAATGCGGCGGAGCCAACATTAGATGAGTCTGTCCATGCGCGCCCACCAGGGTTTTGCACAGGTTGCCCCGAAAGGCCTATTTTCACTGCGATGAAATTGGTGGAACGTGAACTAGGCGAACACCATGTCAGTGCAGATATCGGCTGTCATTTATTTTCTATTCTACCGCCCTTTAATTTGGGGAATACCACCATGGGTTATGGGCTAGGAGGCGCAGGGGCTGCAGCTTTGAATGCAAAGGCTGGGAAACGTGCGATTTCAGTGATGGGAGATGGTGGTTTCTGGCATAACGGTTTAACCAGTGGCATTGCCAATAGTGTTTTTAATCGCAGTGATAACTTAACTATTGTGGTTGATAACAGCTATACCTCTGCGACAGGTGGGCAAGATATTCTCTCGTCGACAGCGTTGAATCCAACCCGTAGTACTGGTCATGAAATTGAAAAAGCGGTGAAAGGCGTGGGTGTTAATTGGGTGAAAACCATTAAACACACTTATGACTTAAAAACCATGACAAATACGTTACGTGAAGCTTTAACAACCGATGAGCAAGGGCCCAAGGTTCTGATTGCACAAAGCGAATGCATGTTGAACAAACAACGCCGCGAAAAGAAAAAGGTGCGTAGTGATGTTGCCGCAGGCAAACGAGTGGTACGTGAGCGTTTTGGTGTCGACCCTGACACCTGTACGGGCGATCACTCTTGTATTCGTTTATCTGGTTGCCCGTCTTTATCAATTAAACCTAGCCAAGACCCACTAAGAACAGACCCGGTTGCAACAGTGATGGATAGCTGCGTGGGGTGTGGGCTATGCGGTGAAGTTTCTCATGCTGCTGTTTTGTGCCCTTCTTTTTTTAAGGCCCAAATTATTACGAACCCTAATGGTTGGGACAAATTGCGCCATCGTGTACGCGGTTGGTTTATTGGCTATTTACAGCGTCGTGACGCACGTCGTCGTGAACAATTTAGTTTCTAAGGGGGATGCATGAATTCTTTATCAACTGCATTACCATCAACAAAAGTCGCATTACAGCCGATTAAAATTGCCATTTTAGCCATGGGCGGCGAAGGTGGTGGAGTACTTGCCGACTGGGTTGTCAACCTAGGTGAAGAAAACGGTTATTTTGCTCAAACAACTTCAGTGCCTGGCGTGGCACAGCGCACAGGGGCCACAATTTATTATGTGGAATTATTCCCAGGTGCTGATAACCCACAAACGCCTTCTCCTGTATTAGCGCTGATGCCGATGCCTGGTGATGTTGATGTCGTTTTGGCTTCTGAGTTAATGGAAGCGGGCAGAGCCGTGCAGCGCGGTTTTGTTACCCCAGAGCGCACAACATTAATTAGCTCCACACATCGCGTTTACTCTATCGCGGAAAAATCAGCCATGGGCGATGGGCGAGTCGATAGCCAAGCATTAATTCGCCACACTGCGGCATCTGCGCGTCAGTTTATTCACTTTGATATGGCACAAGCAGCACAAGAAAGTGGCAGTGTGATTAGTGCTGTTTTATTTGGTGCGTTGTTTGGTTCCGGTGTTTTACCATTTAGCCGCGCACAGTTTGAAGAAACGATTGTACGTGGAGGCGTTGGCGTAAAACCAAGTTTGCGGGCTTTCACATTAGGCGCAGAAAAAGCGGCTAAACCCGAAGACGCATATCAGCCGGAATCCACAAATAACACCGTATATTCACCAAAAAATAAACAGGTATCACAACTATTAGCTCGTATCCAACATGAATTCTCTCCTCATGTGCAGTATCTCGTGACGGAAGGGGCTCGCCGACTTATTGATTACCAAGATCCTGCTTATGCCACTTTGTATTTGGAGCGCCTTAATAATCTCTTTGCCCAAAAAGGTGGACAAGATGAGCGTTTGCAACGTGCGCTCGCGCGCCACTTAGCTCTTTGGATGTCCTATGAAGACACCATCCGAGTGGCTGACCTCAAAATTCGTGATAGCCGTTTTGCTCGCGTTCGTAATGAAGTACAGGCAAAAGATAACCAATTATTGGAGATCAATGAATTCATGCATCCAAGAATTGAAGAAATTTGCGAAACGCTTCCCAAAAATTTAGGTCGTTGGTTAATGCGTCCACATTGGTTACACAAAGCGCTTCGCAAAATGACTGAAAAAGGACGGACGATCACTACCAGTTCTTTATTTGGTTTTTTACAGTTGTATCTATTAGCCACATGGCGAAAAGGTCGGCGTTCGACATTACGTTATCAACTAGAAACGCAGCGTATCGAAAAGTGGCTAGCGGTTGTAATTGAAGCAGCGAAAGCTAACCCTGCACTTGCAACCGAAATTACCGAATGCCAACGCGTGGTTAAAGGGTATAGCGATACTCATGCGAGAGGGTTGCGTAATTTTAAAATCCTAATGGACATCGTTGCGCAGCAAGGGAACAAATTAACTCCCATCAATTTGCGCGAACTGCGTGAAGCTGCATTGGCCGATGAGCATGGGAAAGAATTGGAAAAATGCCGTCAACGTTTAGCGATGAATTAAGGATAACATCATGAGTTTACTGACATTTACTAAGCCACACAAAATTCACTTCTCGGAGTGTGACCCTGCAGGGATTGTGTTTTACCCCCAGTATTTCGTGATGTTTAACAATTTACTTGAACGCTGGGTTGATGAATTAGTCCCTCAAGGTTTTGCAGGTTACATCATGGAACAACGCTTTGGTTTGCCGACGGTGCACCTAGAGGCGGAGTTCAAAGCTATTAGCAAAATGGGGGATAACGTGAAGCTAGAGCTGCATGTACAGCGTATTGGTCGCAAGTCTCTGACGTTACATCAACGCTGTGTCGGTGTTGATGACGTATTGCGTATGCAAGTGACACAAACTTATGTCACGACGTCATTAGAAACGCATCAAGCCATCCCGATTCCAGACGCCTTGTATCAGGCATTAACCGCTCAGCAACCCGTGTAAGTAAAGGAGAAATTCCATGAATATTGTGTGTATTGGCGGTGGTCCCGCAGGGCTTTATTTTGGGTTGCTGATGAAACTACAGAACCCAAAGAACCGTGTAGTGGTGGTGGAACGCAATCGTCCTTATGACACTTTCGGCTGGGGGGTGGTATTTTCTGATGCCACGCTCAGTAATTTGCGCCAAGCGGATCCCGTTTCTGCCAAAACGATTTCCGCGGAATTTAGCCACTGGGATGATATCGATGTGCACTTTAAAGGTGTATGTAACCGCAGTGGTGGCCATGGGTTTATCGGTATTGGGCGTAAAAAATTACTCAATATATTACAAGACCGTTGTGTGGAGTTGGGGGTGGAGCTGGTATTCGAAACCCAAGTAACGGATGACCAAGCGATTGCTCAAGAGTACCAAGCGGATTTGCTTATTGCTTCTGATGGCATAAATAGTGCGGTACGTACACGTTATGAAAATGTATTTAAACCGGATATTGACCCCCGTCGTTGCCGTTTTGTTTGGCTAGGTACAAAGAAGATTTTTGACGCCTTTACCTTCTTATTCGCTGAAAATGAGCATGGCTGGTTTCAAGTTCATGCCTATCAATTTCAAGAAGGGTTATCGACCTTTATTGTTGAGACGACGGAAGAAACTTGGCTTAAAGCCGGTATTGACCAAATGTCTCAAGAGGATGGTATCGCTTATTGTGAAAAATTGTTTGCGCCGTGGCTTGATGGCGAAAAGCTGATTGCTAACGCAGCGCATCTACGTGGTGCCGCAATTTGGATCCGCTTCCCTCGAGTCATCTGTGAAAATTGGGTGCATTGGACGCAGCCCGCACAAGGCAAAGACGTTCCTGTGGTTCTAATGGGAGATGCCGCTCATACCGCCCATTTTTCTATTGGTTCGGGAACCAAGCTTGCATTAGAAGATGCGATTGAGTTGTGTGAAAGTTTAAAAACAGCAGAAGGTGATTTACGTAAAGGGTTGGCGCATTACCAGAAGGTACGCAGTGTCGAAGTACTGAAAATTCAGAATGCGGCACGCAATTCGACAGAATGGTTCGAAAATGTTTGTCGTTATGAAAACTTGGCACCAGAGCAATTTGCTTATTCTCTATTAACGCGCTCACAGCGTATATCCCATGAAAACTTGCGAGTTCGGGATGCCGCTTGGTTAGAGAACTACGAGCAGTGGTTTGCGGCACGAGCTGGTGTCACTTCAACGGCAAAAATGCCGCCTATGCTGACGCCTTATCACGTTCGAGGTATCACTCTTCACAATCGTGTGGTTGCATCACCGACACTATTGTATTGCGCTAATCAGGGCGTACCCGATGATTTTCATTTGGTACATTTGGGTAGCCGTGCATTAGGCGGTGTGGGCCTAGTGATGACTGAAATGACGGCTATAGCCCCCGATGCTCGTGTGACAAAAGGCTGTGTCGGTATTTGGAATGATGAGCAAGTCATTGCTTGGCAACGTGTGACTGATTTTGTTCATCAAAAAACGGATGCCAAAATTGGTATCCAACTAGGCCATGCGGGGCGTCGTGGTTCAACTCAGCGAGGGTGGGAAAACGAAAATCACCCAATGGATGCAGATAACTGGCCGTTAGTTTCTGCTTCAGCGTTGCCTTATTTACCGAATATTTCACAAACTCCAGTAGCGCTATCCGAAGCGCAAATGACTACGGTGATTGGCCAATTTGTTGCTGCAGCAAAACGAGCGGAAATGGCGGGTTTTGACTGGCTTGAACTGCAAGCAGGGCATGGTTATTTACTGTCGAGCTTTATTTCACCATTAACTAATCAGCGTACAGATAACTACGGTGGAACGTTGGAAAACCGCTTACGTTTTCCGTTAGCCGTCATTAGTGCAGTGCGTCAAGTGTGGTCAAAACCTTTGACTGTTCGTATTTCATCGACGGACTGGGTGGATGGTGGGACGACAGTTGATGAAGCGGTGGAAATTGGCCGAGCAATGAAGCAAGCGGGAGCCGATATGATTGATTGCTCTTCTGGTGAAGTGTCACCGCAACAGCAACCAGTCTACGGTCGGATGTACCAAACCCCCATGGCAGATCGTATTCGTAATGAAGCAGGAATACCCGTTATTGCGGTAGGGGCTATTACTGATGCAGACCAAGTCAACAGCATTATTGCCGCTGGACGGGCAGATTTATGCGCTTTATCTCGACCATTACTTTCAGACCCTGCATGGGTCTTACATGAATGTGCGCGTTATGGGTGGGAAACTCGTTGGCCGGCATCGTATGAATATGGGCGTCAGCAACTCGTTCAAACCTTGAAATCGCGTTAAAGGCTTTGGCAAACAAAGAGGAAAACAGCATGAGTACACACTCCCATGACCAATATCGAGAAAATGTGGCAGGGCGTGCCGATGTGGCAGACACCCCTGAGCTAGTGGCCTATTACCAAGAACTAGATGCGTTGAAGACAGGTGCATTATGGACGGTTGCAAACAAGATTGAACCGTGGCAACCGAAATCAAGCTCAGTGCCTGTGTTATGGCGCTACCGTGACTTACGCGAACATGTGTTGCGCTCAGTTGAACTAGTGACACCCGAAAAAGCGGGGCGTCGCGTGATTTATCTAAATAACCCAGGCCGCCAAGATGTCGCTGCTGCAGTCGGTTGGTTATATTCAGGTCTACAAGTCATGCACCCGGGAGAGGCCGCTTCGGCTCATGCCCATTCGTCCTCTGCATTGCGGTTTATTATGGAAGGGCGTGGGGCATACACTATTGTCGAAGGGCAAAAAATGATGCTAGAAGCCAACGACTTTGTACTGACGCCGAATGGGACATGGCATGAACACGGTGTTGCGGAGGATGGCTTACCTTGTATCTGGCAAGACGGGTTAGATATCCCCTTAGTCAACGCCATGGAAGCTGGGTTTTACAAAGTGCATCCTGACTTACATCAAGTGCAAACACGGCCTATCGATTACCCCGTGGGTATGTGGGGGGGAACTGCATTACGCCCTCACGATATTGGGTGGAATAAACCTTACTCACCATTATTTAAATACCAATGGGGGCCAACCTACGAGGCATTATGCCGTGCGGCGAAAGTAGCGGATGGCTCAGTATTTGATGATATTTTGATGCACTACACTAACCCTCTTACGGGTGGTCCGGTAATGCCAACTATTGGGGCAAGCATGCAATTGCTACGTCCAGGATTTGTGGGTAAAGCTCATCGCCATACGGGGAGTTTTATTTATCAAGTGGCGAAAGGGCAAGGGTACTCCGTGATTAATGGACAACGTTTTGATTGGCAAGAGCGTGACATTTTCTGCGTGCCATCGTGGATGTTCCATGAACATGTGAATACTTCACAAACCGAAGATGCATGTCTGTTTTGCTTTAATGACTTACCCGTAATGCACTCTTTGGGACTCTATTATGAAGAGGCTCTAGTAGAAAATGATGGTCACCAGAAAGTCATTATCTAGGTGAATACTATGTTTCTTATTGATTAGTTTAATTATTTTACTATTCCAATTTACGTGAAGAAGTGAGTGAGGCAGCCACCTCATTCAAGGAGAAAGAGAATGCGCTTAATAACTTATCGTTCTGATGTGACCGCGGCAGCTCGTTTAGGAGCAGTTGTTAATCAACAAGTAGTGGATTTAGCCCTTTTGGCACAAGAGCAAGGGTTGTACTTGCCTGACAACATGTTGGATTTTATCGATTTAGGTCCACAAGGTGTGCGTGTTGGTACAGAACTCCTGAATACATATCAAGGGCAATTCCCCGCAGGGACTGCGTGGCCGGTACAAAATGTGAAAATTTTGGCGCCGATCCCTCGCCCGCGTAAAAATATTTTTGGTATTGGCTTGAACTATGTTGAACATGTGGCGGAATCCAGCCGCACATTAGACACTTCAAAAGAGCTACCAAAACAACCTGTTATTTTTTCTAAGCCGCCAACCACAGTGATTGGACCGGGAGATGCCATTGAACATAACGCTAAAATTACCCAACAATTAGACTGGGAAGTTGAGTTGGCAGTGATTATCGGTACGCGTGCGAAAAGTGTTGCGGCAAAAGATGCACTTAACTATGTGTTTGGTTACAGCTTGATGATTGATATGAGTGCGCGTGATTGTCGTCGTGCAGGGCAATGGATTTACTCAAAAGGGCAAGATACCTATGCGCCATTTGGACCTTGCATTGTGACGGCTGATGAGATCCCAGATCCTCATACTTTAGATTTAAGCTTGAAGGTGAATGGTGTAACCAAACAATCCTCAAATACACGTCATATGCTATTTAATGTGAATACATTGATTGAAGATATTAGCCAAGGGATCACATTAGAACCCGGTGACATTATTGCCACAGGTACTCCTGAAGGGGTCGGAGCGGGGAGAACACCACAAGAATGGGTATGGCCGGGAGATGTGATTGAAGCATATGTTGAGAATATTGGTGAACTGCGCCATCCAGTTGTCGCCGTTTAAGGGGGAAATATGCTTAATTTGCAGACATTTAAAGCCGCTGCGGTACAAGCCGCTCCGGTGTTTCTCGATACCAATGCGACGGTAGATAAAGTTTGTCATTTAATTGAGGAAGCGGCTGATAACGGGGCGAAATTGGTCGCATTTCCAGAGGTTTTTATTTCTGGTTACCCTTATTGGAGTTGGGTGATGAACCCGATAGATGGCAGCCCATGGTTTGAAAAACTGTGCAAATCTGCCATTGAAGTTCCAGGACCTGAAATACAAAAAATTGCTCAAGCTGCCGCACGCCATCACATCAATGTTGTGATTGGTGTGAATGAGCGAAATCCTAATGGCGTTGCTACGTTATATAATACGTTAGTGACAATTTCTGATGAAGGAAGGATTCTGGGGCGTCATCGTAAATTAGTCCCAACATGGGCAGAAAAATTAACGTGGGCAAATGGAGATGCCTCTTCATTAAAAGTGCACCAGACCAGTATTGGGCCACTTGGGGCGTTAGCGTGTGGGGAAAATACCAATACATTGGCCCGTTTTACTTTATTGGCGCAAGGCGAACTAGTCCATATTGCGAGCTATATCGCCTTACCCGTTGCACCAAAAGATTACGACATGGCTGAGGCGATCCGTTTACGCGCTTCAGCCCACTGTTTCGAAGGTAAAGTTTTTACGGTTGTTTCGTGTTCGACCGTGTCAGAAGAAATTATTGATGCAATGTCTGTAACCCATCCAGAAGCCCGTGAGTTACTGGCTCGACCAAATAGTGCTTTCTCAGGGATCATCGGGCCTGATGGGCGGGTTGTAGGCCAACCTTTGATTGACAAAGAAGGCATTGTTTATGGTGAAATTGATTTGAATCGCTGTATTCAGCCACGACAAATGCATGATATTACAGGCCATTATAACCGTTTTGATATCTTCGATTTACAAGTAAACCGCCGGCCATTAACGGCAGCACGTTTTCACGGTAATGGACAAGACAGTGAAGCCTTAAACGCATTTCCAGAATCAAGTGAGTCATTTGGGGAGAATGAGGTATGAATTTAGCACGTACATATCGTATTGGGCAGATTGTCCCATCATCAAATACCACGATGGAAACAGAAATTCCGGCCATATTACGAGCTAGAGAAGCGCTGTTTTCGGAGCGCTTTACCTTTCATTCAAGCCGTATGCGCATGCAAAAAGTGACCAAAGAGGAGTTGGCAAAAATGGACTCCGATAGTGACCGCTGTGCTATTGAGCTGTCAGATGCTGCGGTTGATGTACTGGGGTATGCCTGTTTAGTTGCGATTATGAGCATGGGGAAAGGTTACCATCGCATTTCGGAAAAACGTTTATTTCAACGTACGGTAGATAATGGCCATCCAGCACCTGTCGTGACGAGTGCTGGAGCATTAGTTGATGGCCTACATGCGATGGGTGCTAAAAAAGTGTCTATTCTAACGCCGTATATGAAGCCGTTGACGCAGTTAGTGATTGATTATATTGAAAGTGAAGGCATTGAAGTGGTAGATAGTATTTCATTGGAAATCCCCGATAATTTAGACGTGGGTCGGCAAAACCCATTAGCCCCAGTGGAAATTACGAAAAAACTAAACACCCAAGTAGATGCAATTGTGGCTTCTGCATGTGTACAAATGCCTTCACTACCTTCAATACAATTAATTGAAGACAGAATAGGTTTACCGGTACTGTCTTCTTCGGTGGCAACGACTTATATGATGTTAAAAAAGCTGGGTTTAGAAACGCGTGTTGATGGGTTTGGTTCCCTGTTGAGTGGAAAGTTTTAGCTGAATTATCGCCGACTTCTGCTACTCTTGATCGGTTGTAACCAAATGCAATAATTCAAGAGTTTATCAAGGGGAGCGAATGAGAAACTCAAAGGTTTTTGTTGATAATTACTTGCCTGCCCTGTTGGGGCAGGCTTGGATGTTAGTATCATCGGAATTTCATGCTATTGTTGAAAAAAAAGGGTTGTCAGTCTTAGAGTGGCGAGTGTTATCCACCCTAGCAGGCAATGGCTCGATGGGGATCACTGAGCTCTCACAAAAAACGGTCAGTAAACAACCGACAATTACTCGCGTACTACAACGGTTAGAGCAGCAGGGGCACGTGGTTCGCCACAGTAACCATAATGGAAGTGATAAGCGCATAACACTTGTTAGTGTGACATCAAGTGGAATGTCACTGGTCGATGGTTTACTTGTTGCAGCTCAGCAACACGAAGAAGCCGTTTTAGCCCCTTTGGGGTTGCGTAAAAGTAAGCTACTTAAGCAAGTACTACAAGAACTTGTTGAGCGGTACAGTATAGAAAACACCAATACAGCTGATAAAAGCACGTCGGATAAAAATAATGCAAAAACGGTAAAAAGGAAAAATTAGGCAGTCAAAATTTATCCAAAGAAACAACAAAGTAGTCGATTAATGATGGTTTGGTCCTATTTTTGATGGCAATACACAGCTTATTATTGATATTGCGCTTAACTATTTATTTATCAAATAGATAAATAAGTTTTTTATGGGTATTTAAGTCAGTGGTGGTTTTTCGCAACCTGATGATAGATAAGCTATTTATTAATTTTATTATTTTTGTATCGATTGATTAATTGCCACTTTACATTGATTCAATTTATCTATTTACTGCATAACTGATAATTAATGATTAGCTAAACATGGAGCAATCAATGTCAGTAGTGACACTTGTACTCGTTTTTTTATTAGCCGTTATTGTGAGCGTTTTTATATCACGATTGCTCAAAGATATTATTCCATTACCCTTGATACAGATAGCATTGGGGGCAGGATTATCTTTATACGGCTTTACGGTTGAGTTTGAACCTCACCTATTTTTGTTTTTATTTATTCCTCCTTTATTGTTTCTTGATGGCTGGCGTATTCCTAAAGAAGCCTTATTTCAAGAAATTAAGCCGATCATGTCGTTAGCTATCGGTCTCGTGGTGGTCACGGTTATTGGTATGGGCTTCTTTATACATTGGCTCATTCCAGCCATTTCTTTGGCCGTCGCTTTTGCGCTGGCGGCTATTTTGTCGCCTACAGATCCTGTTTCCGTATCTGCCATGACCGTCAATTCCCCATTGCCATCGCGGATGGCGCATATTCTAGAGGGGGAATCATTGCTGAATGATGCAACGGGTTTGGTGTGTTTCAGTTTTGCGGTGGTCGCTGCGTTAACAGGCACATTTTCCCTTGTCTCAGCGGCTGGGCAATTTGTATTTGTGGCATTTGGCGGAATTTTAATTGGTCTGCTGGTCGCTTGGGCAATTGGTTGGTTAAATCAATTATTGGTTAAGCGTACAGGGGAAGAACCTGCTATTCAGATTATGATCAGCTTATTGATGCCATTTACGGCTTATTTGTTAGCTGAACATCTACATGTCTCTGGTATTTTAGCGGCGGTGGTTGCTGGTATTGCCATGCACTATGAAAAAATTGCAGGGCGCATGCAAGCCGCTACACGTATGCAAAGTAAAGCGGTGTGGGATACGGTACAAACTGCGTTGAACGGGATGATTTTTATCCTGTTAGGCGAGCAGTTACCGGGTATGTGGACAAATATGCCTGAAGTTGCCGAATCCGCAGGTGCTAGCCACCCTTGGATGTTATTTGTTTATGTGGTGGTGATTACGGTCGCATTGGCTATTTTGCGCTTTAGTTGGGTGTGGATCTCAATGACGCTAACGGTATTCCATAATCGCCGTCGCGGTAAAGAAGCGGATGTCATGCATATTCGTATGATGGCGGTAATGGCGACAGCGGGTGTGCGCGGAGCGATTACATTAGCGGGTATTCTCACGTTACCTTTATTGATGCCTGATGGCTCATTATTTCCGAATCGAGATTTAGCCATTTTCTTGGCGATGGGCGTGATTTTATGTTCATTGCTGATTGCCAGTATTGCACTGCCTATTTTAACGAAAGGGCTGGTACAAGACTTACCTTATGATAATGACGAAATCCGAGCGCGATTGGCTTTAAATGAAGCGGCGATGGCGCATTTACGTGACCTGATGAACCACCCATCGGATGATATGGATGAAATTGCCATGCGTACTGAGGTTGGGGCTCAATTGTTAGAAATCTATGGTAGACGACTCGATAATTCAGATGAAACTGAATCAGATGTCTATGATTTACACAAAATGATTGATATGGAACGTGAGATGTCCAAATCAGCGTTAAAAGCGAAACGGGACGCGTTATATCAAATGCGTAAAAGCAAAAATATCAATGAAAGGGTATATCACCGTTTACGTGATGAACTTGATTTAAAAGAAGAAACGCTTAATCACCATAAAAATGGTAAACATTAGTTAGAGAAAAATGACCTGAATTTATTTAGGTCATTTTTTTATGAATGTCATTCAAGTAGGTTTGACGGTTTGTATAGATTGCAGGTAAGCTAGTAATAATTCTATTTAGGAAATTTATATGTTACAAGGCACTGTTAGCTTAAGCATTATTATTACCATCACTTAGTGGTGGGGATAAGCTACATCCTAAACCCGCCAGATAAGGCGGGTTTTTTGCCCTTATCTGGTTAATTCTTCAGTAAGGAGCTATTTATGAATTTAACAGAAGCCTCACCATTATTAAAAAACCCGCCTCGTTTGCATTTTCTTTGTGGCAAAATTGCTTCAGGGAAATCGACATTAGCAAAACAACTGGCTAACTCCCCCCGTACTATTTTGCTCTGTGAAGATGAGTGGCTTGCTGCCCTTTATCCTAATGAAATTATTGAACTGGCTCACTATGTTGAAAAAAGTACTTTAGTGAAGCAAGTATTAGAAGGCCATATTAAGCAATTAATACAGGTTGGGAATAACATTGTGATGGATTTTCCTGCGAATACACCAATGCAGCGGCAATGGTTAGCGTCACTAGCACAGTCATCTGATGTCCCTTATGTATTTCATGTATTGCAGGTAAGTAATGACGAATGTAAAGCAAGACTTGCAGCGCGTAATTTAGCAAGGGAAAACCCCTTTCAAACCTCTGAAACGCAGTTTGATTTAATTACGGCTCATTTTTCTTATCCAGAAAGTCGCGAACAGTTAATCTGCAAATTTTACCCATAAAAATAACGGCTCTGAGTAATAAACCTCGGAGGATAATTATTACTCAGATTTATAGTCATTTAGGGCGATACATTTTTAAATTTTGCTGCTGTTCTATCCAATAATAATCGGCGGGTCCTCCAGCACGTAATAATGGCTTCTGGCCAGCACAATCATATAACCCATCATTCAATGCGGACTCATCAATATGCACCATAACAACTTCTCCCATCACCATCCAAGTATCCAATAACTGGCCATCAGCACGTTTCAATTGTTGGTATTGTGTGACAACACATTCCATTGAAACGGGGGTTTGAGCAACGCGAGGGGGAGAAACTAATGTAGAAGGTAGAGTCGACAGCCCTGTTAATGCAAATTCGCTTTCACCATGTGCCAGTGTGGCACTACTCATATTTACGTGCTCGCCAAGTGCAAGGGTTGCGAGGTTATACACAAATTCCCCTGTTTCAATGGCATTAGTTACTGAATCTTTTTTTCCAACGCTAGAAAAGGCTAATATAGGTGGTGAGTAATTGAAAATATTGAAAAAACTATAGGGAGCTAGATTGGTTCTGCCTTTGCTATCTTGGGTTGATATCCAACCAATCGGCCTAGGGCCAATAAGTGATGGGATAGGATCATGGGGTAGCCCGTGACCTTGTTGTGGCCGGTAACTGTAAAATTTCGTTATCATTTTTGGAGTCCTTTTTAACGTTACTCTAGCGGATATTTTAACTAGATGTTAGGTGTTTAGATAAAAAATGCGATTAATGTATAAAGAATGCAGTCAGTGGATACGTTATTTTTATTTAGCACTAAGATAGATAACTTAAGATAATAATAATAATTTAAATAGTAATTGATGATTACTTTATTTTAAATGTAGTTGTTTATGTTGGATTTATCATTTAACCCTATTTTTGTGTAAAAGTAGTGGATTTATTTGTTTTAATTGTTTGAATTGTTTTATTCTTTTGAATTTATTTTACCCAGCACGTTAATATTTTTAATTTAATTTATTCACCTTGCTACTATCTCCGTTGTTATGTTGTTTAAGTGATTAATTTATTAGGTTTTTTTATTTATTTTATAAATTATATGATAGACGTTATATAATTTAATAGAAAATAACTATCAAATTATATATGTTCGATCGATATAAACGTGTTTACAGAATTAATTAATAAACCTATATTTAAATTCAATTGCTTCTATCTGTGATTGGATATATCCACTTTTTTACATTAAAACAATTATGGTTTAAATTCAGATTTTGTTTTTTAATTTATTATATGAAGGTGTTGTTTGTTGGAATTAATATGATAAAAACAAATGCATTATTACGTCGAGATGTTGGGTTATTTTTAAGGCAAGCTAGAATTGATAAGTCACTAACAGGATACCAATTAGCGAAAATATTAAAAATAAGTCAACAGCAAGTTTCTCGTTATGAAAGAGGAGAAACAGGTATTAATATTGAAATATTAAATGTCTTTTTGAATGTATTAGAAAAAAATTGGTTAGAGTTTTTTTTCAAAGTATTAGTTAACCATTCAAGTGAAATTGCAGATATAAGAACACAAGATGAAATTTTTTATCTCATCGAAAGATCATTTTTCTACTATTATGGAAAAATGAAAATTAGATGATTTTCAATGGTTTTTATTGAAATAGTAATTTACATATATTACAGCTCTTAGTTTTGTGTCTTCTTTAATTGGATTAAATATGGAAATTAGACTTACGCTATTAATTTTTTAATGGTGTATTTTTTGTAATTTAATTTTTTAATTGAAAGGAAAGATATATGCGATTACCCAAATTAAATATTTCCCCCCAGTTATCAAAATCATCTCGGTTATTTATTTTCACTGCATTGATGACAACTTTTTTATCAACAAACTCTGCAGCAGACAATACAGGCACAGTTGATTTCGAAGGTGTCGTTGTGAGTACACCTTGTAATATAGCGCAATCTTCCCTCAAGCAACTTATTGATTTTGGGCAGTTATCTCGTAGAGCGTTGGAAAATGGTCGTGTAGCTGAAGTGAAATTTAATATTGAATTTACGGGATGTGATTTCGCTGATTTTGATACCGATGCAGCAGGAAAACCCATTGCTGTTAAATCAATGGAGTTAGTGTTTACAGGCCAAAGTTATGCGGATGCAACGAATACTTTGCTTTCTACTTCTGCAGGCAATACCAACAATGTGGGAATTGGTATTGATGGATTTGAATTTGGAAAAGCGAAAGATGTGTTCTCACGCATTATTAATAAGAAGGGAGATAACGTGCTGTCTTTCAAAGCGTTAGCAAAGGCTGTTGATACGACGAAAAGTGTATCGGAAGGTAAGTTCAGTGCGGTAACAAACTTTCGTATTACTTATCAATAACTAAACAGTTTAACCGCCAGTATTGGCTGGTGGTTAAATGAGAGCCAGTAGAGGGGGTGTCGTGGTCAGTTATCAAAGGGCTATGGATATAACAGTACTGTTGGCCATGCTTATTTTTAGTATTCATTCATATGCAGACAGCAAAAGTATTAAACCCTACAACGTCAGTGCAATAACGTTACTTAAAGGTAGCGTCATTGATGCGCCGTGTTCAATATCATTGCAAAACCGCTATCAAACTATTGATTTTTCTTCTTTGGCTCTCGCTTCTGTGTCGAATAACGTGCAACGAGAAATGCATGATCAACCTTTTATTATTGAGCTACAAGACTGTGGTAGTGTTTATTCAACCATTGATCTAAAAACATGGAAGATACGCTTTGTTGGCCAAAGTGCGCAATACATTGATGCTTTTATATTGCAAGGTGCTTCTGAAGGGGTGGGTATTTCGGTATTAGATAATTCAAAAAGACGATTACAGCCTAATAAGGATTATTTATTATCTGACAATGTATTGCATCAAGATAAATCTGGCTACAGCCTTTTCCTTCGTTATTTCCTACGTCTGGAATTAACTGGACAACCTATCCAAGCAGGTCGTTATTACGGACTGATCCGCTTTTTCATCGATTACCAATAACACGCACGAAGAATACGTTTTTATGCGCTTCATTTTGAAGATGCACTCTTATTGCATTTAATCTGGTATAGCGAGGATGGTATAGAGCATGGTGTTCAAAATTAACGCGAAATTGAAGCAGGCTTGGCGTATTGCTTTTCTGTTATCGAGTCTTATGGGATGCAAAGTATTTGCCTCTGAATTTAATACAGATGTTTTAGATGCGGATGATATTCAGAATATTGATATGAGCCAGTTTTCAGTAGCTGGGTATACGCTACCAGGAAATTATGTCTTTACTCTCTTTGTTAATGGGCAACGTTTAGGGGCACCCCGTGATATCTCCGTTTATGAAAATAAGCCAATCGCAGGTGAATCAACTCAAGTCACACAAACCATCTGTATTCCACCAGATGTCCTTGAATTAATAGGTTTAAAGCGTTCGGCGATGGAAAAAGTGACACTTTCCCATAATGGAAAATGTCTTGATTTTTCTGCGTTAGCAGGGGTTCAAACAACCATCGAGCTCAGTACATTGTCGCTGAAAATGACGGTTCCACAAATATGGATGGAATATCGCGACCCTTACTGGGTACCCGCTAATTTATGGGAGGAAGGAATAGGTGGTGTATTTATTGATTACAATGCGAACATTTCTGCAACCAAAGAAACGGATAGTCATCGGCAAATCTATTTATCAAGTAATGGGGTCACTGGGGTAAATTGGGGGGCTTGGCGCCTACGGGGTGATTACAGTACATCTTATCAGAAGCAGCGGGGCGATTACCCTCAAGAGAAACATAACTTTGATTTTACTCGCCTTTATGCGTTTACCTCCTTGAAAGAGAGTGCCTCAATCTTTACGTTGGGGGAAAATTATTTTTATTCGGATATTTTTGAATCTTGGCAATATACCGGTTTTTCTTTAGAAAGCGATGATCGCATGCTGCCGCCTAAATTAGTTGGGTATGCACCGGAAATTATTGGTGTTGCAAATACGAATGCAATTGTGATTGTTCGCAGCCAAGAACGCATTATTTCTGAAACGGCAGTTCCTCCCGGCCCATTTCGTATTCAAACTCTTGATAGCGGCATTCGTGGTGTCTTAGATGTGACCGTCCGCGAAGAAAATGGGGAAGAGAGTAAGTTTAGTATCAGTACGGCCTCGTTGCCTTATTTAACACGTCCCGGACGCGTTATCTATAAGGCTGCTATGGGAAAGACGCGTTATGACAATCGGCATTTAACAGGGGAGCCTGTTGTAAGTGGTGAATTATCATATGGTGTTTCAAATGCATGGTCATTATATGGAGGCACCCAGCTTAATGGTTATTACCAAAGTGCAGCGCTAGGAATAGGGCGAGATCTTTTTTCAATCGGTGCGGTTTCTTTTGATATCACACAATCTTTTGCCGATTTTTCAGATAAAAGACGCCAAGGACGTTCTTATCGCGTTAATTATGCAAAATCTTTCGATGATTTACGTACTGACATTACCTTTGCAGGTTACCGATTTGCTGACAAAGAATACCGAACATTGACGCAGTTTATGGATGAAGACAGAGTTGGTTATAGTGTTCAGGCGGCAAAAGAAAATTATCAATTATATTTAAATAAATATTTCGATGATTTCAACATTTCTCTTAATTATCAATATAGTACGTATTGGCAACATGACTCACAAACACAATACGGTTTATACGTTAATGCGCCTTTAAACTTCCCTCTTTTGTCCCAAAATGCGGCAAATTTATCATTATCAGCGAGCCGTACAGAGCGAGACAATGGTAATGAAGATGATGCCATTAATCTGTATCTCACTGTACCGTTATTTCGTGGACATAGTGTCACATTCTCTGAACTCTACTCACGCTCAGCGGGGAATAACCAATTTAATCATCAGGTTGGATATAGCGGTTATGGGGAGCAGGATAATTTTAATATCAACGTTGGTTATAACCATGGGCAAAATATAGATAACCAAGTCAGTTTGAGTGGTTTCTATTCACGAGATATCTCTCAAGCAAGTACATCTCTAAATGCGAGCTATGTACCTGATCAGTACCACAGTATTGGTGGATCAATAAATGGTGGGCTCACATTAACCTCTAAAGGGGCGGCCTTACACCGCTCAGCGCACGGTGATACACGACTTATGATTGAAACACCGGGGGTGAGCGGGGTTCCTCTCGAAAATGGTGTAACTAAAACCAATGCATTTGGATTGGCCGTTATTCCCAATGTGAATAGTTATCGAAAATCTACCGCTTCAATCAATACCAGCCAGTTACCCGATGATATAGAAAGCCTCGATCCCTCAACGGATATTACGTTAACCAAAGGTGCCATCGGTTATCGCAGTTTATCGGTGATGAAAGGCGAAAAGTTATTCGCTGTCTTTGTTCAGTCGGATGGGAAGCACCCGCCTTTTGGCGCCAGTGTACGTAATAAAAATAATCAAGAATTGGGGCTTGTGGGTGAAGGTGGTGTGACGTGGTTAGTGGGGGTTTCACCTCAAGAAAAGTTGTCGTTGTATTGGAATAACCAGTCACAGTGTGAGTTATCTCTACCTGAAAAATTAAATGGGCTTACGGATTTGTTATTGCTGCCATGCTCTTCAGTCAAAGCGCTCCGTTCAGTTAATTCATCATCAAGTAAATGATTATGAGGCTAATTATGTGGAAGTTAGATATCTATTATCAATGGATTATGAGAGTTCTGTTTGTCATACCAATATTGTCTTTTAATACTGATGCCGCAGTGACCTTGGATCGCACTCGGATCATTTTCCCTGGGGATGCGAAATCGATCAATATCAAGATAACCAATGATAATCCAGAAGAAGCATATCTCGCGCAAAGTTGGATTGAAGACCCGCAAGGTAACAAGTTAATAAAAGGAGCGTTATTAGCCACGCCACCTCTACAGCGTGTCGAGCCGAGGAGTCAAAGCTTAGTTCGTTTGAGTTTGACGCCTTTGCTTAGTCAGTTACCGCAAGATAGGGAATCCGTATTTTATTTTAATTTACGAGAAGTCCCGCCTAAATCTCATGATGCGAATACCTTACAAATTGCTTTGCAATCGCGGGTGAAGCTTTTTTATCGGCCCCCGTCCATTTTAGCCGAGTCAGAAACAAACTGGGCACATAAGGTCACACTAATGAAAACCAATAAAGGGTATCAACTCAATAATTCAACACCTTTCAATTTGACGGTTATTGGTTTGGGTAATAACCAAAAGCAGTCTGAACAAAGTCAATTTGAGGTGGTGATGGTGCCGCCGAAATCCACCCAAGAATTTGTTTCCCAGCCGCTGACAAAGCCACATTTAACCTATATCAACGACTATGGCGGAAAACCGACTTTGGCTTTTCGTTGTCAGCAAAAGGTTTGCACTGTGGTTGATGAACGTTAGTTAAGTCGGGAAATATGCCTAGCATTAATAATAGAAGGAGTAATGCATTGATAAAACATATGCTTATCGGTCTATTTTTCATCAGCGGCATGGTCATCAGTGGCGCGATAGGCGGGATGGCTTCGGCGAGCGAGTTTTTAAATCATACTGCAGTGAATGAATCGCATTATGAAGATTCAAATAGTGGATGGTTAGAAGTGAGCGCTCGGTTATTCAATTCGCCTTGCCACTTAAAAATATCAACTTCAACGGTGATATTGACTCAATGTGGCGCAGGCGGTGCATTTTCTGCGGATAAAACGCAAACAACGCCCGCACAAATACGCTTCTATGATGTGCAGAATGGAAATGTGACGACCATAGAAAAAATGAATTTATTCAACGGTAATAATTTTATTCACCCACCAGCTTCAATGCATAAATCGAATTTATTACGGTTGGAGGTGGTTTATGAGTAAGGCAATTTTACTTTTAAGCCTTGTATTTCCTATCTTTGGTTGGAGTAAGGAAAGCCTAGATGTGGAATTTAGCGGCATTTTAGTCAACAAAACCTGTCAGTTAGCGGCTGATTCCATCAATAAGCAGGTGAAAATTGAAAATATACGGTTGAAGTCGATTAATAATAACATTACCAGTGATATCACCCCCTTTTTTATCACGATTGAAAAATGTAGTCAGTCTGACCTCAATAAGATGATAAAGATTACTTGGAAGAGCCCAAAGCGCGTTAGTGTCGAGGGGCAAAGTTACCTTGGAACAGATGGAGATAGTGGTGTACTGCTGGGGGTGGTTGATAAGCAAAGAACACTTGTGGTTTGGGAACAATCAATTGAGGTCGAGCCTGTTACGGTTGCCGATGGGACTCAACAATTGGAATTTGGGGTGTTTGCCCGTAAAAACCCGTTGAATGAGGCAAAACAAGGCTTTTTTTCAAGCTCAGCGACTTTTTCATTGGAGTATGAGTGATGAATACAATCAATTGGTTATCTAAATTTATTTTGTGTTTTTTATGCTTCTCTTTTATAGCTAAATCAGATGTTTTAATTGATGTTAGTGCGACGCTAGTCGACCCTGCCTGTCATCTTCGTAGTGAAGACAACAGCACGCCGTTAAAAATCCATTTTGGGGTGATTAATATACCGCATAATTCTGATGATATTTCCCAATCCCATACATTTCCTTTGTATTTAACTGGCTGTAATTGGAATAAAGCGCTCGGTATTATGATTAACCCCAAAAACAGTAACACGATGGTCTATCAAGGAAAAAACATTTTATCAACGGATACTGATGGCCTTGGTATTAATATCAACAATATAACTGGTGGTGTGGCTCATCCACTTGAAGTTAATCAAATTCAGCAAATATTCCCAGAGCAAATAGATGCCACTTTGCAGCGAATTATTTTACAAGCTGACCTCGTTAGTACCCTACCAGCGAGCCAACTCCGTGCTGGAAAATTTAGTGCTATTGCCATGATTTCGGTCACTTACTATTAAGGCGGTAATATCGGTTATGTCTAATTTTCAAATCCTATTTCAGTTGGTTTCTTGCTCTATGGTGAAAATACCATTTCCCTTATTTTTGAGGAGAGAGTTCTTTAAACAACCATCTAGCTTATTAATGTATTTTTTGGTAGTCATTCTTAGTTTGTATGGAATGAAAGCTCATGCAGACTATGCACCCCGAATACAAAATTCCAATTCAGGTTATTCAATTCGGATCGATAGCAATAGTGTTATTGAACCCATTGCACGAGTTGGCTCTGATGGCAAAAATTATTATCGTGTAGGAAACCCTATTGTTATTGACGGTACTAGTGCTCAAGTGAGCGTGTCTGGCTTAGTTGACTGTGTTGGGAGACGATGGGGAAGCAGTAATACAAGAATTCATTCGTCACAGGCATTTCATCGTTTGTTTATGTATGTGGCTTCTGCGGGAGTCACGATTGACGGAAAAACGACCTACCGGATCAATAACAATTTAGTGATGACGGTGGAAACTCCGATAATAAATTGGATAAATATTGATGCAGGAATGTGCTCATATGCTTATGTGGGGCTTGTTAGGTCTGCTCAAGAGTTTACCAGTCAATTTCCGGTTACTATTACATTTTTTATTAATGAGCAAATTATTGATGGAAAACTGGTTATTCCTGCAATGGATTTAGCGGGCTATGTTCGCGCTTTTACTGAACCTAAAACAGCGCCTCCCTTTGAGAGCTGGCCTTTATCTGAATCAACAGTGCCAATGCGTCTTGCCGCTTCCCAGTTAAATGTGAAAGCAATGTGCTCCACGCAAACGAGCTCAGGGCAGGCTAGCACAGTCAATTTGCGACACGGACAATTAAGTAGTATTCATTACGATAGCTTGGTGACGGAAAGTATCAGATACACGTGCAAATTTGCTGCCTTAACGAAGGTAAGGTTACGGTTAGACTATGCCACAGATGGTGATCCACAAAAACGTTTGCCGATGAAAGATGCTTCAAATAGAACAATTTACAGTCAATTAGACATTGTGGATGAGCAAACCGGGGCGACAGGCACAGACATTCGTGTGGGGATTCAGTCAGATCGTACTATTCAGATACGTAGTCGTATTCAAGGCAGCAATGCAGACGCAGGAAGCTATCAAGGGTCTGCATGGTTAATCGCCACATTTGATTAAATGGAGTTTGTGAATGGTTAGATATTATCCACCAATTCTCTGAATAAAGCTGGATGGACTTTGCCCTAACCATTTTTTAAACATGGTCGAAAAAGACCCAACGCTATTGTAGCCTAAATCGAATGCGACCTCGGTAATGGATTTACCCGCAGAAATGTGGGTAATCGCACTTAATAAACAAGCTTGCTGGCGCCAGTCAGAGAAAGATAACCCTGTTTGAGCACCAAAAAAACGGCTAAATGAACGCTCACTTTTGTGCAGTTTTGCCGCCCATTCCTGTGGTAATGAGGTGATTTGTGGGGCTTTTAGGAATTCCCGGCACAATTGGGCTAAATGTTCATCCCGTGGGATTGGGGCGTAGAAAGGCAGGGGTTCTGCTTGTGCAATTTCATGCAAAATCAACTGGTACATCACACCATCACGGCCATTTAAATCATATTCAATTGGGGTATCAACCGCTTCAAGCAATAGCTGACGAAGTAAGGGGGAAACCCTGAGCACTTCACATTTGTTTCCCCTACGTGGAGCGGCTTTGGGCTCAATGTATAAGCTACGCGTACTGACATTCAACATGCGTGTTTCATGAGGCGTATTACAGGGGATCCAAACACCACTATCAGGTGGTATGACCCATTCGCCATCTGCTGTACTCACTTCAATCAAGCCTGTCGCACCATATAGAAACTGGGCACGGCGGTGAACGTGTGAATCAAGCAACACGTTTGGTAGGTAGTCAGTGCCGATAGCTAACACATCACGTGGAGTTGCATCGACCGTTTTCAGGGGAATATTTCGCATAGGAATTTATCTTGGCTGAGATTCAAAGGTTATCATCTATTTTCTGAATATAGGCAATTTTTATTGATATAACCACATGTTTTCCATGGTTGGCTGAAATTCCAATGTGTTTGGCGGTTTTTCGAAAGTTGGCAAGCAGGGAAATGATTACTCTAGCGCGGCAACCTAATGTATGCCAGAGGTAGAGTTATCATGGAAAATTATCACGATCAGGCGGATAGCAAGAGTTTGATTGACCCCCTAACCCGTCGTCGGTTTATTCAAGGCAGCTCTGCACTCATGGCTGTCCCATTTATTGCCACAAACACGGTCGCATCGACACCAGAAAACCCGAATATCATTCCAACCACAACGCTGCAAAATAACGGTGAGCGAGTGGTCTCGACCTGCAGTAGTTTTGACTGCGGTGGCAAGTGTGATATTCGAGCACATGTTAAAGAAGGTGTGGTGACACGAATTAGTACCCGTCCAGATGCCGATTTAGACGAAGAGATGCCAATCATGCGTGCTTGCGTGCGTGGCCGCAGCTATCGCAAATTCGTTTATCACCCGAATCGATTGAAATACCCAATGAAACGCGTGGGTAAGCGTGGTGAAGGGCGCTTTGAACGCATTAGCTGGGAAGAGGCGACAACACTGATTGCCGACAACATGCAGCGAATTAACGAACAATATGGCCCTGCATCGCGCTTTGTTAGCCTTAGTACTGGGGTAACGGGGGGCATTTTCTCCGGTGCCAATATGCTACGCCGGCTATTTAATATCACCGGGGGCTTTCTGGAAAATTACCATTCAGTGAGCAACGGCAATACCATGGCGGTCACGCCTTATACTTATGGTACGTCGGCCAGCGGTAGCACGCTAGACACACTCGAAGATACGCCATTGGTGATCTTATGGGGACATAACCCGAACGAAACCATTTTTGGCCATACTAATCATTATTTCCAAAAAATGAAAAAAAATGGCACCAAATTCATTGTGGTTGACCCTCGTTATTCGGATACCGCATCGTCATTAGCCGACCAGTGGATCCCTATTTTGCCGACCACAGATAACGCGATGATGGATGCCATGATGTATGTGATCATCAGCGAAGGTCTTCATGATCAGGCCTTTATCGATAAATACACCTTGGGGTTTGATGAGCACCAGATGCCTGAAGGCATCCCTGAAAATGAGTCATTAATCGCTTATTTAATGGGGAAAAAAGATGGGATCGTGAAAACCCCTGAATGGGCGGAACCCATCACTAAAGTCCCCGCGGATACCATTCGTCAACTGGCTCGTGAATATGCCAATACAAAACCTGCGGCCTTAATGCAAGGTTGGGGCCCCCAGCGCCATATCTGTGGTGAACGCTCTGCAAGAGGTGCCACGCTATTAGCCACCATCACCGGAAATGTAGGCGTGAAAGGGGGGTGGGCTGCGGGCTATGGTATGGCAGTCACCCCAGATTTACGTAAAACGTTAGCGGGCCCGAGCCTATTTGAAAACCCCGTTAAAGCGAAAATCAATATTACCAATTGGGTACAAGCTTGTGAAAACAAAGACCTTGTGACCCCAAATAATGGTTTAAAAAACGCAGAAAAACTCGATACGGAAATCAAAATGATTTTTTCGTTGGCGGGTAACTATATGACTAACCAGAACCCCGATATTTTGCATGCGGCTAATGTTCTGGAAGATGAAAATAAAGTCGAGTTTATCGTTTATAGCGACTTATACATGACACCCAGCGCCAAGTATGCCGATATTTTATTGCCTGAAACCAGTTTCTTAGAGCGTTGGAATGTGGGGGGCACATGGGGAACGGGTAACTACATTATTTTGTCTGAGAAAGTGATTGAACCTGAATTTGAGCGCCGTAGTGACTATGAATGGTTACGAGAGGTTGCGGATAAACTTGGGGTTGGTGAGACATTCAGTGAAGGTCGAACAGAGAAAGAGTGGATTGAGCATTTGGTTAACGATGCCCACCAAAAGCGCCCAGAAGACGGCATTCCAACGTTTGATGAGTTGCTGGTTAAACGTCGCCATTTGTTAAAACATAAACCCCATGTTGGTCATGTCGCTTTTGAGAAAAATATCAACGACATCGATAATAACCCATTTGAAACGCCATCTGGAAAAATTGAGATTTTCTCTCAGCGCCTCTATGAGCGTAATGATGTGGAGATCCCTGCGCTATCTCATTATGTACCCGCCATTGAAGGGCCAGAAGACGAGCTAGTTTCACGTTATCCATTGCAATTAATTACTTGGAAAGGCCGTAATCGTGCCAATTCAACGCAATTTGCGAACCCGTGGCTACAAGAAGTGCAGCGCCAAGAGTTGTGGATCAACCCCATTGATGCCAAGCGACGAAATATTACAGATGGAGAGCGAGTCAAAGTGAATAACGACCGCGGTATCACCATGGTCCCCGTCAAAATCACCCAGCGGATTATGCCTGGCGTGGTGGCTTTACAGGCCGGAGCATGGTGGCAACCTGACGAAAATGGCGTTGACCAAGGCGGTTGCGCTAACGTTTTAACATCAGCCCGTAGCACAGCAATGGCACACGGAAATGCCCATCAAACCTTATTGGTGGAGGTAAGCAAAGCATGAGTCAATTTCACGTTTATCCCGCGGTAAGCAGCAAACAGCTTGGTTTTTATATCGACTCTGCACGCTGCTCAGGTTGTAAAGCCTGCCAAGTGGCGTGCAAAGACAAAAATAACCTCGATGTGGGTCGCAAGTATCGTCGTGTATATGAAGTCGCAGGCGGTGAGTTTATCGAAAACGGCACTGGAGGGCTGGTGAATAACGTCTTTGCCTATACGTTATCCATTTCATGCAACCACTGTGCCGACCCAATGTGTGTGAAAAACTGTCCAACGACAGCCATGCACAAACGTGAAGGGGACGGTATCGTAATGGTCAACACAGACAAATGTGTGGGGTGTGGAACTTGCGCGTGGTCTTGTCCCTATGGTGCACCGCAAATGAACCCTGAAACCAAACAAATGTCGAAATGTGATTTTTGTATCGACCTACAACTCAAAGGTGAGCAACCCGTCTGCGTCGCCACGTGTCCATTAGGGGCCATTCAGTTTGGCCCGATAGATGAATTAAGAGAACGTTATGGCGAGCTGGCGGATGTTCGTGGATTACCGGACTCATCGATTACGCATCCAAATTTAGTGATCCACCCGCACCAAGGGGCCGGCCGCACTCAAAACTCTCAAGGAGAAGTCAAATGAATGAATGGCCACTATTGTTATTCACATTTTTAATGCAAACATCCATTGGGTTGAGTGTGATGTTAGCGCTTTTCGCAAAAAAATTATCAGCGGCGTTGGGCAGTAAAGTTAATGCACAATTTTTGTTGCGGTATGTGTTTGTCGCCTGTGTTTTCGCGGGTATTGGTTTGTTGTCTTCAATTACCCACTTAGGGGTTCCTTTGAATGCGCCTAATTCCTTGTTGAATATTTTTTCATCATGGTTAAGTCGTGAAGTGGTTTTCACTGCGACCTATTTTGCTTTTCTTGGGCTGACCTTTCTATGGCTCTGGTTCAAAAAGGAGCTGTCATATCTGTTACTTGGTTTAGCGATTATCGCTGGGCTGTGTGATGTATATGCCATGGCTTCAATCTATCGTTATACATCAATGTTAACGTGGATGAATGATAATACTTATTTGATGTTCTACGGTACTATGCTTACAGCGGGAGCCGCTGGGTATTATTTATTAACTAATTTGTTATTGCGTTTTCATACAGGATCGCCAGCAGCTCAAGTCTCAACGCGTGGGTTATGGATACTGTGGGCCGTGATTGGTATTAGCTTGTTAGTCCGTTTAGCTTATCAACCAGCCTATGAAAGCTACTTAGTTAGCACGAGCTATAATAATGAATCGATTACATTTCCTATCGACTCTATCGGTGCTTACCAAGGGATTTGGTCGCTGCGTATTACAAGCTGGGTTGTTGGAATATTGTCGGTGATTGTATTGGGGTATGGATTATTTCGCCATATGCGACAGAGTGCGAGTGGGGTTATGTCTTCGAGCAGCAAAGGATATTTAGTGGTGGGGTGTGCGGCTGCCATGATTGCTGAATTTATGCTGCGCTACTGTTTTTATACGATCCATTGATAAATAACAGCATATTGCTTAGGAAATTATCTTTTTCATGATCCATTTTTCACACTACGCAGCGGCGTTTAATATCTTAGGCACGTGCTATTTATTTTCACCAAATGACGATGCAAGCCGTTATGCGATAAGCTTTTTCAAGTTAAATGACTTTGCATCGCAATGGCCTTGTAAGATCAGTGCGCAGCTTAGTGAGCGTATCTCGGCGTCGCTAAACATCGATGCTGCGTCACTCCACACTCAATGGACAGATTTGTTTATTGGTCCCGAAGCATTACCAGCCCCGCCATGGGGCTCGGTATATCTCGACCCTGAAGGGGTATTGCAGGGCTCCTCCACGGTGGCCTTGAGTGAGTTTTTAAAACGAGAGCGTTTAAAAATTCAGACGCGTTATCCAGAACCCTCTGACCATGTTGGTTTAATGTTATTCCAAGCAGCAGTTTTGGCTTCACAAGTCAGGGAGGCTGCATTAAAAGAGCTGTTGAATGATCACTTGGGGAATTGGTTACCGCAATTTTACCAGCAATTAAATCGAACAACATGTAGCCCATTTTATAACGCATTAACGGAATTAACACTGGTTACTGTGAGGTCATGTTTATCATATTAATTCAGTATTTTTGATGGTTAAATGGTTAATTAAACGTAATATTTGAATGGGTGAAAAGTTAACAAATTTTAATTAAATGAAAATTGATTTAGTTATAATAAATGCAAATTAAAATGATTCTTACTTTACCTTTATGAGCCATAATGCATTTTTAAGCCATACTACTTGATGATGCTTTTGGATATCCATAGAGGGGGTATAAAGTGGTCAATTTATTAAATCGTTTGTTGTCCCATGAAGATGCAGGCAGGTTGTTATTACGGCTTGCAGTGGGTGGGCTCATGCTGTTTCATGGCATGAGCAAATTAATGACAGGGGCGAGTGGCATTAAAGCGCTATTAGCTTCTTATGGGTTACCTGAGTTTATCGCTTATGGAACCATTTTAGGCGAAGTGGTTGCCCCTATTTTGATTATTTTAGGGATTTTAACTCGGCCATCTGCATTATTAGTTGCCTTCACTATGGTGGTTGCATGGCTGATGATTGGGCTAGATAAAACATTCTTGCTCGATAAAACTGGCGCATGGGCGATTGAAAGTATTGTGTATTTCTTCTTAGGTGGCATTGCATTAGCATTTTTAGGTGCGGGTAAATATTCCATTATCAAAAACCCGAACTGGCGATAAATTAGTTTTTCTTTCGTGTTTGACATTGCCTTTGAAAAAAGACCATCAAAAATATTCTGATGGTCTATTTTTTTGCCCAAACTACGGGAAGTTCAAGACACGTGATTTTTTGGATTGCTGGTTATTTAAGCTATTTTAGCTATAATAGCTAATCAAGCCATTTTATATTGTAGGTGATGTATGGAAACGATCCCCGCACAAGTTGCTAAAAATCAATTTGGTGATTTGTTGATGAAAGTTCAGCGTGCACCTGTTGAAATAAGTAAGCATGGGAAGCGCGTTGCTGTTGTTATCTCTCCAGATGAATATGACCAGCTAATGCAGTTAAAATTACAGGCTTTAAAAGCGGTTTTGGCTGAATCTATTGCGCAAGCAGAACGCGGTGAACTTCATAGCATTGATGATGTATTTGCCCCGTTAGCTATGGACGAACTTGAAAATAAGGCTTAAGGATGAGCGTTAAGTTTACTCATAAAGCGAAAGGACATATCCGCTCAATTCAGCTGTATTCTCTGCGCAGGTGGGGAGCTAATGTTGCTGAGGCTTATGCGAATTCATTACGTGTGACAATGACGGATATACTCGCGAACCAGCCATCTCTTGGCCGTGACCGTAGTGAAGATTTATATTTGGGCGTTTTTAGCTTCCCTGTTGAAAGTCACATCATTTATTATCGAAAAGCGCTTGAAGGCATTGAAGTGCTAGCGGTATTGCATCATACACAGGATCCAAACTCTCATTTATAAAAAGCCGGGTGGCAATAAGTTTTATTGTTAATTATTTAATATTATTAAAGAAATAGACCGTCAAAATTTTTCTGATGGTCTATTTTTTTGAAAAATATTAGTTAATTATTTTCTAACACCGTTTTACGGAAAAAGTCATCCAATAATCGGCTGTCACGGCAAGCTGGCTCCGGAAATTGCATTCGCTCTGCATTGGCGACAGCTTCCAGAACGAGCCTATCAATAGCGGCTCGCCTCGCGCCATAATCGGTTTCAACCGCATGATGCTTAATAACCAGCAATTCATCTATCTCTGCAAGAACTTTGCTATCAGTGACTGTGGCCGCGACTAATTCAGAAAATGCCATTGGTGGCATACTCTTGCTTGCTTCTATCCAACGTAAAGCTAATACCGCCCGTAATAAATAAAGATATTTTTTTAATTTAACGCGCTCACCTTTAAAATCAGTATGTAAATTGCGCTTACTTATTGATAAATAGTGATAACGTGACTTTAATGGCGAATAAAATTGTGCTGCCAGTTGCTCCAGTTGAGCAAAAAATGCCTCATCTTTATAATACACAATTGGCGAGTGCAACCACTCGATTAATGCAGGGTTTGAGTTTCGCATTAATTTCAGTGCCTTAGATAGCTCCCAACCTGATACATCTAACTCATCATCAATTGGCTTTTCTATCACATCGCGTTTTTTATCCAGTGTTAGGTACCAATCAAGTTTGTGAACATAGATAAATCGAACATCATAGTCGCTATCGCGGGAGGCAAAGCCCCAACCGCGACTTCCGGACTCACACGCAAACAGTATTTTAACGTGATGAGTTTCTTCTATTTCTTTGAGTGTTTTTCCTATCCGTTCTCTCATTAGCACGGATACACTTTCATGGTCAGTTTCCATGCTTTCTCCTGTTACTATTTATGCTTACCCCTTCACGCACACCACTTGGCGTAGGGTATGAACAATTTCTACCAGTGATGATTGCGCGGCCATAACGGCATCGATGTCTTTGTACGCCATCGGTATTTCGTCAATCACATCACTGTCTTTTCGGCATTCCACATGGGCGGTAGCCATCTTTTGGTCGCTGACGGAGAAACGCTTTTTGGCTTCAGTTCGGCTCATTACACGTCCTGCGCCGTGGCTACAGGAGCAAAAACTCTCTTCGTCACCTAAACCGCGCACGATAAAACTTTTGGCACCCATAGATCCCGGTATGATCCCCATTTGGCCTTTTCGAGCGGATACTGCGCCTTTTCGGGTTACCAGTACTTCTTCACCAAAGTGCTGCTCTTTTTGCACATAGTTATGGTGACAATTTACGGCCTCTTGTTGGGTCGTAAATGGTTTTGGAATTTCCCGTGACAGCGCCTCTAATACGCGGTGCATCATCACTTCACGGTTATGGCGGGCAAAGTCCTGCGCCCAACCGACCGCTTCCATATAGTCATTAAAATGCACGCTACCTTCTTCAAAGTAAGCCAGATCTCTATCGGGCAAATTAGCGATATGCTGTTGCATGTCTTTTTGCGCTAACGTGATAAACAAGTTACCAATCGCATTCCCCACTCCGCGTGAGCCGCTATGTAACATTACCCACACACGGTCTTGCTCATCCAAACATAATTCAATGAAATGATTTCCGGTTCCCAATGTCCCTAAGTGGTTGTAATGGTTCGTCTGACGCAGTTTTGGGTATTTATCACAAATACGTTTAAATTCTTCATCCAAGTGCGCCCAGTGGGTATCGACAATATCCGGTGTACGATGCCAAGCCCCTTTATCACGTCCATGTCGATGTGTGGTTCGACCGTGCGGGACGGCCGCTTCAATAGCAAAACGGATGTTTTGTAAGCTATCTGGCAAATCTGATGCGGTTAAGGAGGTTCGCACGGCAATCATTCCACAACCAATATCCACCCCCACAGCCGCAGGGATAATCGCCCCTTTGGTTGGGATCACGCTCCCAATGGTTGAACCTTTCCCGACATGTACGTCAGGCATCACAGCAAGGTGTTTAAAAATGAACGGCATTTTGGCCGTATTTTGTAGCTGGGTTACCGCTTTCGGGTCAACGGGGACACCGTTGGTCCACATTTTTACCGGTACGCCATTTTCTTGAATTAATTCGTTGAATTTATTATTTATCATTATTTATTCCTTAATTTTTACTAATCCGTTTAATACTTGGTCTAGACCGCCGTAAACAGAAATTTGGTCGATTCGATGTGCGATGCTTTCTAAGGTCTCAAGCTCTTTTAAACGCAGTGCGACAGGGTTGTTTTCCATCACTTTTGCGGTATTTAGCAGTGAGCGAGTCGCGGCGGTTTCTTCGCGACGGCGGATCACGTTTGCTTGTGCCGATTTTTCAGCTTCGACAACTTGGGATAAAATGGTACGCATATCCCCCGGTAAAATGATGTCTTTTACACCGATACTACCGATTTCTAAGCCAAATTCAGCCACACATTGCGCGACTTGAGCTAACATCAGCTCATCAACGAATTGTTTGTTTTCTAATAGTTCATCTAAGGTTCGAGTCCCTACGATTTCTCGTATGGAAAACTGTAATTCACGGTATAAATGTTCTATAGGCTGACTCAATTTTGAGAACGCCAGCAAAACATCGTGATAGCGCCAGTTAGCGCACAGATTGATCCGCAGTGTAACTTTGTCTTTGGTTAAAATCTCTTGCCCGCTGATTTCTAATGACTGTAAACGCGTGTCTATTATCTCAACTTCCGGTTTGTGGTTGATTTTCCAATAACCGTAAGTGCCCGGTTGTAATAAATCTTGTATCTCACCATCAATTTTTAGCATTCCGACATGCCATGCAGGCACTTGGCTAATCAGTACCCATTCACTACCTTTGATACGTTTTTTACCCATCAAACGTGGCATGAATGTAGAGTCAATCACACTATCTTCTAGCGATTGCAGTTCTACTTTTAAGTTATTGCCATTTTTCCAAGATAACCGACGGGTTGCTGGTGGTAATATTTCGGTCAAAATATTATGTAGATAAATAAATCCAATCTCATCATCAGCTAAAGCAATGTCAATACAGTGCTCATCAACCCAAACAGGGTGAAATTGGCGTAAATGCTCAGCCAGTTTTTCATCAATGGGCTCATTATCGAGCGTGAACAATGTCACAGTTAATTGATTAAACCAATCGTTTAAACGGTGCTCACCCGCGGTCAGTAATTGTTTAAAATCCCCATTTTTAGAGATCAATGCGATTTGTCCTTGAGCGATATTTATTTTTTTCATTATTTTATCCTTGTTATTTTTGTTATCCGCCAGCGAAGAACATGATGAAGTGGCGAGGGGAAAAGTAGAGCGCTTTATCGAGCTGTCTAAATTTCTGCTCGCTACCCAATTAAGTTCTCGGGTGGCGGTGTGCCGTTTAACTGCTACGGCTTTTTATTTATGTTTGGAGACATAAGTTTGAGTGATAGCAGGAATCGAACCTGCATGAACCAGTTATCACGGAACATCTTCCTGACGGCGGTATACAGACCATGCAGTGGCTAAGCCACCATGTCTGTACCGGTTGAACGCGAAGTTCAGACAATCTCCGGCAGTGGATGAGTATAGTATTGCGAGAAGCGTGCCAACTTTTTTAACAATGAAATAAATATTTTTATCTATTTGATAAATAATTAAAAAATAACTTTAAGAGAAAATGGGTAACATTAGCGTGGTAAATGAACTATGCTATTTATTATCTTTTTATATCGTAGTTTATAAATATATATAAATAATATGAGCGAAAAAAATAAGGTTGTGATAGGCGTATTAGGTACTGTACTTGATAGACGAGGTAAAAAAGCGAATCGCTGGACAAAATGGCGGCCAACGGTTGGGCTTTGCCAACAGCCTGGTTTGGATATTGGTCGTTTTGAACTGCTGCATCAGGTGAATGACTATGCCATGGCGCACCGGGTGAAAGAGGATATTGAACAAGCTTCTCCCAATACCGAAGTGGTGCTTTATGAAGTGGATATTGCAGACCCGTGGGATTTCGAAGAGGTGTATACCGCATTGTTGGATTTTTCTTCGCATTATCAATTTGATACTGATAACGAAGAGTATCTGGTACACATCACTACGGGTACCCATGTGGTACAAATTTGTTGGTTTTTATTAACGGAAGCCCATTATTTACCTGCCAAATTAATTCAAACGTCACCGAGCCAGAAAGGGCGAGAAAAAGACCCTATTGGCATTCATACCGTGATTGATCTTGATTTAAGTCGTTATACCCATATCACCAGCCGCTTCCAAAAAGAGCAGCAGCAACAGATTTCGTTTTTAAAATCAGGGATAGCGACCCGTAATGCCGCGTTTAACACGATGATTGAGCAAATTGAGCGTGTTGCGTTACGTTCTAAAGCACCGATTTTGCTCAATGGCCCTACCGGAGCGGGTAAATCCTTTCTCGCACGCCGTATTTATCAATTGCGCGAAAGCCGCCATCAAGTCAAAGGGCGATTTGTTGAGGTCAACTGTGCCACCTTGCGCGGTGATAATGCGATGTCGACGCTATTTGGCCATATAAAAGGGGCCTTTACTGGGGCGTTAAATGCACGAGGTGGTTTATTAAAAGAAGCGGATGGCGGTATTTTATTTCTTGATGAAATTGCGGAGCTAGGCCTTGATGAGCAAGCGATGCTACTGAAAGCTATCGAAGAAAAACGCTTTTTTCCTTTTGGTGCAGATAATGAAATCCACAGTGATTTTCAACTGATCGCAGGGACGCATCGTAACCTCGCAGAGCAAGTCGAGGAAGGCAAGTTTCGCGAAGATTTATACGCCCGTATCAATATGTGGACATTTACCTTACCGGGGTTAAAAGAACGGCGTGAAGATATCGAACCGAATATCGATTATGAATTAGCTAAGTTTTGCCAAGATCAGCAAAGCCAAATCCGCTTTGATAGCGAAGCCCGCAGTGTGTATGTGAAGTTTGCTTGTTCCCCGCAGGCCCTGTGGCGTGGTAATTTCCGCGAACTGGGCGCCTCGATTAGCCGAATGGCGACCTTCGCCGAACGAGGACGTATCACCAAAGCGGTAGCCGAAGAGGAAATTGGCCGTTTGCAAAGCCAATGGCAGTCAAAATCAACCAATACATTACCAGAGCAAATTGGTGAGATTGATTTATTCGATAAGCAACAGTTGGCAACGGTACTTGAAGTGTGTCGCCGTTCAGCTTCCCTTTCCGAGGCAGGGCGTGAGTTATTTGCCGTTTCACGGCAGCAGAAAAAACAGCCCAATGATGCAGATAGGCTGCGAAAATATCTCGCCAAGTTTGGGTTGGATTGGGATGGCGTGAAGGGGAGGAAAGGGAATTGATAATAAAAAGCCCCCATGAGGGGGCTGATAGGATAAAAAATAACAATAATCTAAACCTAATTACAATTAATACTCCTTAACACACACAATACCACGCTCACCGGCATTAAAAGGACTGTCTAGGTAGGTATGCGATTGTAAATTGTATAAGGTTATGTGCTTGGTCATTACCCAAATCCAGTTTTGTGTTGCTATTTGGTTTAGTTTTATGTTGTCGTTAATGGTTTTCTCTGGCCACTGGGTGAATAACGAGATCTTGCTATGTTTTAGATCTTCTGCTGTGGCCATTCTTTGAGAATTAGTACAATATCTTCTCGCAGGATTAAAGGCCAATTTTGGCCCAGCGCTGAACCACTTATTCATGTTAAAGGTATACACCATATTCTTGCTATTCGTCGTTTTAGGTCTTCCTGTGATGGTGACTTTTGCAGTGTTTCTGCCTTCCGGGGGGGTATTCAGTGTTACAACACCTTTGCTATCAATGGATAACCAATTTTGGTCAACCTCCCAGTTATAGTTAGAAGCACTGCCTAGTGAAGGGGTGATGGCAAATTGTGCCCCAGTAAATCCGGTAGAAGGGAATTGCCTATCAACCGCATAGGTTTCCTTAGTACCTAACGGTGTAATTGATATTTTGCTGTAATTGACAATCTGAATAATTTGACTATTGCCCTTATAATCAATTGAGTCACTGAATAATTTGATGTCAATAATCTCTGAATGAGGCGTGTTTTTGTACTCAAAAGTATATGTTCCTGCCGATGTTTCTAGCATATCCGCTGGTATCCACCCAGACCTTACGTTTGATGTGATTACTATTGTTGGTTTTTTCCCTGTAATCAAATGACCATTATCATCTTTAAGCGTTAGCTGTATCGTAGTAGTTTTGATATCAGTTGTGCTTGTTTCATAGGTACTCGCAGTGAGTGAGCTTTTCCCTGGAGCAAATACAGGTGCGCCAGCTTCAATAGTGATCACTTCAGGGCGACTATTGGCACTGCCTGCACCTGCTGAAATTATATACTCCCCAGGTTTTGTAAAACTGAGCGTTCCTTTATATTGGCGAGTGAAAGTATCGCTTGTTATATCCCACTTTTCTTTAATAGATGATGATTTTTGATTTTTATTATGTATTGCAATATCGCTGTCATTAACAAATACGTCATTACCATACTTATCCTTGGCTTTTAACTCAAATCTAACATTTTCACCGATGTTGATATTTGTTTGAGCAAGTTTCAATTCAACGGGGATGCAACGTAATCAGGGTGACTGAATGGGGTAACTGATATCTGTGTGGTATCAGAAACGACATTCACTTTTGCTGTCAGAGCATGTTGTGCTGTTTGAGTCAGTGATACAGTGGCACTATATTCCCCTTTCTTCTGTGTATTTTCTCGCCATGCCGTTATTAGCACTGAACTTGGTTTTTGAGTATTAGTTAAGTTGATATCTGTTTCTTTTAATCCAGTGACGCCATTGTAATATTGGTCAGTTAATGTGAATGTTAACTTGAACTCTTGCCCTGGCTGAGTAGTTAATTTCCCTGAACTATCAGCGGTTATTGAAGATGTCATACTGATCTTAGCCACATGTTTAACACCTTTCGGGCTGTCAACCGTGATAGTGGTATCTGAAGAGTGTCCATTAACCTTGGCGGTTAGTGGATGTGCTTTGGCCTTAGTTAGCGCTAAGCTGGATGTGTACTTACCCTCATTGCCTTCAACCCAAGCTATTGGTATTAATGTATTTAAATGTTCCAGTGTGATATCAGAAATATTAACCGCAACAACGCCATTACCGAATTTATCTTTTAAGCTGAGTTGAAGCTCGGCGTCAGCATTAATTGCCACTGTTTTTGGTGCATTTAACTCTACTTTCGCGACATTTTTGGCACCTTCTTGCGGTTTTACATCAATTTCGATATTTTTTACCTGTTTATTTACCTCAACCGATAATGTGTGCTTTTTAACTTTCTCTAACGTGACCTGAGCCGTATAGAAACTACCGTGTGAAGATGCTTTCACCCATGGTGCTTTAGTGTAAATCGTGCTGTCGGTATTTTTGAATATAATATCTTTTGTCGTGATATCAGCCACTTCATTACCGTAACTATCGAGCATGATTAGGGTTAATGTGGTGTTTTCGCCTGCACTCATTGAAGCTGCGGCAGTGGTTAATTTAATTTCGCTAACATTGCTAGCCCCTTTCAATGCTTTCACCATGATTTCCTTGGTATCGGCATCTTGCTTATTCACCGTCGCCGTTAAGGTATGTTTACCGACTTTGGTTAATGGCAAGGTGGCTTTATACACGCCAGCTGATCCCATATTCCAAGCAATATTGTTGCTATCGATAGTTTCTGCGGTATGGCTATCTTTTAATGCAATATCAGCCCCATTGATGCCAGTAACCAAATTGCCATATTGGTCTTTCAGTTCTAACGTTAATTCAACTTTTTTACCTGCATCAAATGTATTGAGGTTTGTGGTCATTTTTGCGGATTTCACCACATCTTTTCCACTTGGATAGGTTGCTTCCACGGTTTGTATACGGCTTGGGCGGTTATTTATGGTGGCTTTAAACTGATAATCACCAACAGTGCTTAATTGCTGCTTGGTAGTATATACGCCATCTTGTGGATTAGCCCATGTAACGTTGGCTAGTTTTCCATTATTGGTGAGCTGAATAGCCCCTGTATCGATATTAATAACACCGTTATCAACGATATCCGTTAAGGCTAACGTTAATTGCACTTCTTTACCTGCTTCAATAGTACCTTCATGGGTTTCAAGGGTGGCTTTATGGACATGCTTTACGCCTTTAGCTGGAGCAACGGTTAGCTCAAGTTTATCGCTGAGTAGTTTATCTACTACGACTTGAATAGACTGCTTATGTAGCTTATTCATGGTGAGTTCTTGAGTATATAGTCCACCATTTAGCTCTTTCCATGCAGAGCCTGAATGTAAATCAGTTAATAATTTCAATGAACTCGCAGCACCAGTCAGCTTGTTATCAAACTTATCTTTTAGCCCTACAGTGAGAGTGACTTTATCTCCAGAATTGACTGTGGACGTTTTCGCGCTGTGGGTAATCGAAATAGCCTCTAATGAGCCTCGTAAACGGTCTTTATCATAAGATGTGATTGGGATTTCTATTGGTGGATTGACGACCCATTCAGCCGTTTCTGACTGTCCGTTAATGTCTACTTTGATTTTGTAACGGCCTGCTTTGGTTGCAGGGAGTTGAGCGGTATATTTATTTAATACATTTTTTTCCATAAATATAATGTTTTGCTTTTGTCCATTAATTGTCACTGTAATATCGCTACTGTTGATATTCTTAACAGGATTTTTATATTGGTCAGTTAAGCCAATAGATAGTGATGATGGTTGCCCTGCATCACTGTTGATTATTGGTGAAATAGTGATGGTTTTCACGGCATCTTTGCCTGATGGCGAATTGACCGTGATATTTGTTGTATCTGTGAACTGACCAATACCCGCTATCAGACGATATGTTTTCACGTCACTAAGTATGATGCTGGTGGTATAGATACCTAAGTCATGGTTATCTTCATCCCAAATAGCGGGTATTTTATTATTATTGGCGGTCAGTGTGATCGTATTATTATTGAGGTGAATAACTGGATTGTTATTCATATCAGTTACTTTTAGCGATAATGTGGCTTTGTTGCCCGCAGTAATATCACTTAAGTTTGTTGTCAGTTGAACTTTATTTATCTGGTTTTGGTTGGTTGATGGTAGTGCGTTAATCAGTACATTATTACTTTGTGTTAGGTTAACAGTTGCTTTTAGGGAGTGAACTCCTGCAATTGCGACCGTTATTGATGCAGTATAGGTACCATTCCCTTTTGATTGCCAATTTAAACCTGTAATGTTTTTCTTAATATGCGCATCATTTATGGTGATATCTTTCGCCATGACCCCTTCAACACCATTATTCCATTGGTCTGCTAATGTTAGTGTTAGCTCTGTGTTACTTCCCACCGCTAATTGGTTCGTACTGACTTTTAGCCCAACCGTTTTTACTTGTGCAGAGCCAGTTAGCGCGCTGACATGAATCGCCAGTGGGGTATTGGCATGTTGATTAACTCGGCTAACAAAGGTGTTTTTTCCTTGTTGATGTAATGGGAGTGTAGTGGTGTAAATACCAGCCCCTTTCTCTAACCAGGTCAGTTTAGGGACTGGTGTATGGTTATGCTCTAATTGAATGTCGTTGGTTTGTACCTTTTCAACACCATTGCCATGGCTATCAGTTAATGTTAATTGCAATTCGGCAGTTTCACCTACCCTAAACGTCCGGTTGGCCGCCTTTAATGCCACATGCTTCACGGCAGGTTTACCCTGTGGCGCTTCAACATCGATAACCTGTGATTGGCTAATGCCATTGGCTGTGGCTTTTAAAGTATCGGTGCCTAACTTACTCAATAATAAGTCAGCGGTATAAGTACCATCCGCATTGTCTTTCCATATGACAGAGCCTGACTGTTGATGAGCGATAGCGATACTGTTGCTGGAGACTTCTGTTAACCCATTACCAAAGGCATCTTTCAACGTGATGGTGAGTGTGACTTTATTGCCAGCTTTGAGGTTAGCGGTTGGGGCAACGATAAACTGCACCTCATTGACGACTTTGTGTTGGCCTTTTTTTCCACCACCATTGCTAGCGGCAGCCGCAATTGGTGCAGGGTTGCTAACATCAAATGGCTTTTTGTTTGATACGACATTCGTTGTAGGAATAGACACCACAATATTATGGTGACCGCTTTGTTGGCCGGGTAATGTTCCAACATAATTACCACTAGGGGCTTGACCCACTGACATGGAAAACGGTTTTTGCTGATCGATGATAACGGACAAGTTGGTGATATTGGATACTGGGTGCCCATTTTTGTCAGTCAAAGAGACGATGACTGTATTATCAGCTCCTGCTCCTACCGGTAAAATGTGGATGACGTCTACGTTTTTGACCTCATTGGCCCCTTTACTGTTTATCACCTCAATATCGATAGTTTGGCTGCTAATATTGTTTACGGTGGCTATTAACGCATCTTTCCCGAGTGTTTTTAAAGCTAAATTAGCGGTATAGGTGCCATTATGGTGATCAACCCAAGTCACTTTACCGATTTGGTTATGCGTTAATGTGATGTTTTTAACATCAATACCGCTAAGCGCATTATCAAACGCATCTTTTAAGGTTAGTGTGAGTTTTACTGTATCACCGGATTTAAAGTTTGGTGCGTTTGTCGCAGCTAGCGCAACGGTATTCACCACACCGGCTTGGCCTTGAACACCTGAGCCATCGGTTTTTGTTGTTTGGATCGTTTTGGCGGCAGTAACTTGCCAAGTTTGTTGAGTTTTCTGCTTATTGGCCGTCACTTTAATCAGATAGTTTCCTGTTTTTTGTGCAGGTAAAGTGGCGATATAAGTGCCTTTATCTGTTTGAGATTCAACAAATGTTAAGTTGAGTGGCTTATCATTGAGCGTAATTTTGATGTCATCCGCAATGTGTGTCACACCATGACGATTGCCATCAACGGCTTGTACGCTAATGGTTTGCTCTGAGCCAGCTGCCGATGGGGCGATAGCGGCAATAACCAGTTGATTAACTTGCTTGATATCAGTGGAATTTGTCACGGTTATGTTTGCTGATGAACTATTGGTGCCGTTAACGGTGGCGACTAATGCATCATTTCCCAATACCTTTAATGGCAGGGTCGCAGTGTATTGGCCATTGTTATGGTCAGTCCAAACCACATGACCTACCTGCTTGTGCTTCAGTGCAATGTGGTTGCTGAAGACGCCTTTCAGTGGGTTATTAAAATGGTCTTTTAAGGTAACCATGAGTAGTAAGTTGTCGCCGGATACGAAACGTGTTGCTGCCGTGGTCAGTTCAACTTGGCTAACGACGCCGCGCTGGTCTTTTTTGCCACTTCCATTTGAGGTCGCAGTGACTGTATCAGGTTTTGTCACGGTAAGCGTTTTGGTGGAGGATGTTTTTTTATTCGCGGTGATAGCAACCGAATAAGATCCACTTTGTTGACCCGGTAATTTCCCTGTGTAGCGGCCATCTGCTTGTTGAGTGACGGCAATATTTAGCGGCTGTTGTTTCTCAATATTCACCGTGACTTCAGTGATCCCCATGACTACGTTACTGTTGATATCGTTCAAAGATACTGTAAAGGTGCCTTCTGCACCGGCTTGCGGGCTGGCGATATTAACAATATCAATCTGATGGATATGGCTATTTCCAACTGTTTTTTCAACATTAATACCAACTGGCGCACTTTTTATCAGGTTAACCGTTGCCACTAAGCTATCTTTGCCCAATGTCGTTAACAGTAAATCAGCGGTGTAGGTGCCATTATGGTGATCAACCCAAGTCACTTTACCGGTTTGGTTATGCACTAATGTGATGTTTTTAACATCAATATTGCTAAGCGCATTATCAAACGCATCTTTTAAGGTTAGCGTGAGTTTTACTGTGTCAGCGGATTTAAAGTTTGGTGCGTTTGTCGCAGCGAGCGCAACGGTATTCACCACACCGGCTTGGCCTTGAACACCTGAGCCATCAGTTTTTGTTGCTTGGATCGTTTTGGCGGCAGTAACCTGCCAAATTTGTTGAGTTTCCTGCTTATTGGCACTGATCTTGACGGTATAGTTACCGGTTTTTTGGGCTGGTAAGGTTGCAGTGTAAGTGCCCTTAATGGTTTTAGATTCAACAAATGTTAAATTAAGTGGCTTGTCATTGAGGGTAACGTTGATGTTATTCTCAATTTGAGTCACACCATGGTTATTGGCATCAACGGCTTGTACGGTAATTTGCTGTTCTGTTCCTGCTGCGGATGGTGTAATCGTTGTGACGATTAGTTTGCTCACCTGTTTAATATCAGCAGTATTTTCCACGGTAATGTTTACTGCCGAACTATTGATGCCGTTAACGGTGCTGGTTAATACATCGCTTCCCAGTACCTTTAGTGGCAAGGTCGCGGTGTACTGGCCATTGTTATGGTCAGTCCAAACCACATGACCTGCCTGCTTGTGCGCTAGTGCAATGTGGTTGCTGGAGACACCTTTTAATGGGTTATTAAAGCTATCTTTTAGCTCGACAGTTAATTGTAAATGATGACCCGATACCGAACTTACTGATGCGCTTTTCAGTTCAACATGGCTAACGACGCCACGCTGCTCTTTTTTGCCACTTCCATTTGCGGTCGCAGTAACTGTATCAGGTTTTGTCACGACGAATGTTTTTTTAGCCGAATTTTGTTGATTGGCGCTAATAACCACGTCATAAGACCCACTTTGTTGCCCAGATAATTTCCCTATGTAGCGGCCATCTGCTTGTTGAGTGACATTAATGTTTTCTGGTTTTTGCTTACCGATGGTGGCCTCAACACTTTGGATACCGTCGATTACGTTACCTTGAGCATCGGCCAATACCACCGTGAAGGTGCTTTCTGCACCAGCGGCTGCGCTGGTGATATCGTTAATATCGATTTTATGGATCGCGTTATTACCTAACTGTGGTTTGACATCAATAACAATGGTTGGGCTTTGTATATTATTTACAGTGATAAATAAGTGATCTTGTCCTAATTGCGTTAGAACTAAGTTAGCCGTATAGCTTCCATCTTTTTGTGCTATCCAAGTGGCTTTACCTGCTTGTTTATGGGTGAGAGATTGCGCTAAATCAACGCCAGTTAATGGGTTACCAAAGGCATCTTCCAATGTCGCGCTTAGCTTTAACGCACCGCCAGATTTTAGGTTGTTATTTGGGGAAATGGCGAATATTGCACGATTAACGACGCCGCGATAATGTGGTTTACCACCATGATTGATAGCAATTGGAGAGGGAGTGCTAACGATTAAGGTTGACTCTGTGGATTTAACACCACCAACAGCGGCAATAACTTTATGAACACCTGATTGTTGGCCAGAAAGCATGCCAATATAGGTTCCTTTGTTATTGGATGTTTCAGTGATCTTAAACAGTTCTTCGGCGCCATCAATAGAGATGACTGCGTTACTATCTATCCCTGTAATGGGTTGGTCATTGGTATCAGTAATTGATAGTGTGATGAAACTCATTTCACCTGCAGCGGGTTTAGTGATATCTGTAATTTTAACTTGCTTGATTTGTGAGGTTCCAATAGCACTTCCCACGTTAATATTTAGTGGGGAAGTGGTTATTTTGTTCACTTTCACGGTTAAAGTATCTTGGCCAATTTTGGTGAGAGGCAAAAGAGCCGTGTAGTCGCCGTTGCGGAGGTCTATCCAAGTCACAGAGCGACTGCTAGGTTGTCGATGATTTAACTGAATACCCGCGCCACTGAGCCCTTCAAGGGGGTTACCAAATACATCTTTAAGTGTCACCGTTAATTGTAATGACTGCCCTGATTTTAGGTCGTTAACCGCTGATGAAGCCAATGTAACAGTTTTAATGACGCCACGCTGATTTCTTATACCACTTCCATTTTTGTCTTTCACGGCGATGGTTGCAGGGGTTTTAACTGTCCAAAGTTTTGATGCCGTTTTATTATTCGCCGTCACTTTAACGGTATATTTACCTGTATTTTGTGCAGGTAACGTTCCTGTATAAGTACCTTCTTGAGTGAGTGACTCTGTTAAAACAATCGGTGTTGACTGGCCGTCGATATTTGCCGTTATCATGCTACTAATCATGGTGACGGGGTGCTGATATTTGTCGGTGACTTTCACTGTGATAGTTTGGTTTTCACCTGCTTCACTCGGGGAAATAGGCTCCAGCTCGATATTTGCAATTTTATTGATATCAGTCGTATTACTTACTGTAATGGAAATCGATTGTGACTTATAGCCGTTAATAGAGGCGAATAAGTCATTAGAGCCAGTTTGTGTTAACAGCAACGAAGTCGTGTAAGCGCCATCACCTTTATCTAACCATTTCAGCGAGCTTGCCTTATATCCATCCAAAATGATATTACTGGTGTCGAGAGCCGTTAACGGGTTATTAAATACATCAAAGATGGCGACAGTGATATCCAGTTTGTCACCTGATTGCAGACGTGAGATATCACCTGTTGTCATGGTAATGTTATTGATAACGCCTCGTTCACCTCGATTACCCGTTCCACTTGAGTTGTTCGAGCGAATTGGGGTCGGTTTTTTCACCTCCAAAGTATCTTTAGCGGAGCTTTGGCCGTTCACCGTGGCAGTAATTTTATGAACACCCGCTTGCAGCGCTGGCAGTGTGATTTCATAAATACCCGGTTTCCCTTCTTTTGCGGGCAGGGTGTGCTGGAAGCCATCAATGTCAATAACCATTTCCTGTTCACCGGCCACCGGGTTGCCGTTGCTATCAGTTAATTGAACGGTCAATATGCTGGTTGAACCTGCGGCAGGTTTTTCTGTTTGAATGATGCCAACGTTACTGACTTTGTCTTTCCCTTTGGCAGGGTTAACTTGGATCGATTTGACGGGGGTTTTATGGCCGTTAATTGATGCGGCGAAGTCTTTCGAACCTATTTCAGTTAATGTGAGGGTGGCGGTATAAGAACCATCGCCATTGTCCGTCCAGACTGGATTGCCGCTATACCCGTCAAGGGTAATGTTGTTGGTATTGAGCTCAATTAAACCGTTATTAAAGGCATCGGTGATGGTCACGGTGATTTCAAGTTGATCGCCAGACTGTAAGTTACTGGTATTGCCTGTTGTCATCGCAATACTATTGACTACGCCTTTTTCCCCTTTGGTACCTGTTCCGTCTGGTTTTTTTGACTTAATTGGGATTGGTTTTTTTACCACTAAGATAGCGTCAGTTGAACTTTGACTATTCACATTTGCGCTAATGTTGTGATTACCCGCTTGCAGTGCTGGTAAGGTGACCTCATAAATACCCGGTTTTCCTTCTTTTGCCGGAAGCTTATGGGCTTGTCCATCAATATTGACGGTAATTTCAGTTTCACCGACAACTGGGTTGCTATGTTTATCACTTAATTCGATTGTCACAATGCTATTTGTGCCTGCCGCTGGTATCTCTGTTTTGGTGATTTTTACCTTATCAACATGGGATGTCCCTATGGCATTATTGACCTGAACTTCTGTATGTGGGCTGTTGATACCATTGATGGAGGCCGTTAAATCATTGCTACCAACGTCGGTTAAGATCAAGGTCGTGGTATAAGAGCCATCACCATTATCTACCCAGCTTAAGGTATTTCCTTTGTGTTTACCGATATCGATGTTATCAGTATTTAAGCCAGCTAAGCCGTTACCAAAGGCATCAGTTACCGCAACCGTGATTTCAAGAGGATTACCGGATTCAAAACGGTGAGTGTGATCAAGTGTGATTGCGACTTTGTCGATAACACCTTTCTCACCTTGTTGGCCTGTACCGTTCGAATTATTCGGGCTAATTGGGGTCGGTTTTTTCACTTCTAAAGTATCTTTAGGGGAACTTTGGCCATTTATCACGGCAGTAATTTGATGATTACCTGCTTGCAGTGCTGGCAGCGTGACCTCATAAATACCGGGCTTCCCTTCTTTTGCTGGCAAGGTGTGTGGGGTGCCATCAATATTCACGGTCATTTCAGTTTCACCGACTACTGAGTTACCGTTGTTATCGGTTAATTGAACGGTTAGTGTGCTGGTTGAACCTGCGGCGGGTTTTTCTGTTTGAATAATTTCAACTTTACTGACTTTGTCTTTTCCTTTGGCATTGCTAACTTGGACTTGTTTTTGCGGGCTCTTAGTACCATTGATGGAAACGGTGAGGTCATTATTGCCGACGCTGGTTAGTGGCAAGGTGGTGGTGTAAGAGCCATCACTGTTGTCAGCCCATACCAATGTATCGCCTTTGTGTTTACCAATATTGATATTATTGGTGTCTAAGCCTAACAAGCCGTTGTTAAAGGCATCTGTAATGGATACGACGACCTTAAGTTTATCGCCAGATTGCAGATGGCTAGTATCGCCTGTCGTGATAACAATATTATCGACAACACCTAGTTCGCCTTTTTGCCCTGTACCGCTTGGGTTTTTAGGTTTAACAGGCCGTGGTTTATCAACAATAAGTGGTTCTTTTGGTGATCCTTTCCCGTTAACGATTACAGAAACAATATGGTTGCCTGCGAGTTGACCCTGAATAATGACGTCATAAATACCTGGAGATGTTTCTGTCACTGGTAAAGTATGTGGTTGGCCATCAATATTGACAATCACGTCTGTTTCACCAACAACGGGGTTGCTATGTTTATCTGTTAACTCGAAGGTTATAGTGCTATCTATACCTGCCGCAGGCTTTTCTACTTTAATGATTTTGACTTTATCAACATGGATAGTCCCAGTGGCATTACCGACCTGAATATCAGTTTTTAAGCTAGTGGTGCCATTAATAGAAGCGGTTAAATCATTGGTACCGATCTCCGTTAATGGCAACGTGGTGGTGTAAGACCCGTCGCCATTATCTGTCCATATCAGCTTATCGCCTTTATGTTGACCAATATCGATGTCATTGGTATTTAAACCCGTAAGTCCATTATTAAATGCATCAGTAATGGTGACAGTGACGTCAAGAGTATCTCCCGATTGTAAACCGTGGGTTCGGTTTGGCGTGACGACGATATTTTCAATAACGCCTTTCTCCCCTTTTTGGCCTGTGCCGTTTGAGTTGTTTGGGGAAATTGGTTTTGGCGGCTCAACAATTAACGTTTCTGGAGAGGAGGTTTGCCCATCAATGGTGACGGTGATACTTGGCGTACCAGTATGTTGTCCCGGTAATTTTCCGGTGTAGATACCACTACCAGGATGGCTTTCAGTGATCGTAATTGGTGTTGGTTTGCCATCGATGTTCACGATGACAGAACCATCAGCGCCAGAAATAGGGTTGTTGTTTGTATCAGTCAGTGAAATGGTGATAGTGCTGTCTGTGCCAGCAGCGGCTTGCGCAAGGTCGACAATCGTGACATGGGCTAATTGGCCAAATACAAAATGGGTTTCTACCGTGACACTTTGCTCATTCAGTGTTGCTGTTATTTTGGCAGGCCCTGCGACTTGGCTTTTTACTTCGACATCAGTATTACCTTGTTCATCGGTTGGGCTCAATTGTTTGGCTGTTGCATTTTTTGCCTCAAGTTGCAATACAGCCCCTTTAATGGGATGTGCATTATTATCAGTAACATGGAATTGAATTTTATTTTTAGATTTACCATCGGCAATCGCATTATCACTAAGAACATTGAAATGATTAATATGTGCTTGGTGCGTATCGGCAATAAAGAAAAAAGTGGTTTCAATAGGAGCACCACCATTTGGCACTACCTGAATTCGGTGTTCACCCGTAGCTAAAGTGGTGAATTGAATCGAAGCTTCCCCTTTTATATTGGTGACAATTTTATATTTTTGTTTGTCAGTTGATTTTGCCGCCTGCATTTTTTTGAATAAATTGCTAAATGCCATTCTTGAAGAGGTGGCTTTTTGTGTGACGAATTTAAGTCCCGCAGGGAGAATAAATGTCACTGTTGAGTCTGGCGCGATATTATTAAAACTATCTCTGGCCGTAATCGTTAATGTATTAATATCTTGGCCGTTAGCAATCGCATTTCCTTGCTTGATAACCTCACTTGGGTTAATTGATAATATGCCTGAGTTTGTAACTTCAACCAAAGTTGTGGCTTGTGGTGAAACATTTCCTTTACTGTCAAAGGCTGTTACCGTGAATCGGTAAAGGTTGATTTTCTTCCTTTCTTGTTCGGTCATTGCCACTTTATAAGACGGCAATTTGACTCTTGTAGACGTACCGTCGAGGATTATTTCGCCCCCAGCAGCTAAAAATTCAGGCGCTTGTACAGCCAATTGATCTAACGGATATTTGGTATTGAGGGTATTAATTAAAGGTAATAATTCCCCTGTTTTTCCTTGGATTATTGAGGGTAAGGATAGGGTTATCAGGGTTTTCTTTTGGTATTCCAGTACGATATTGTTATTACGATTCACAAAATCATAGCGACTGCCCATTAAACGACGAGCATCGCCCACTTTACTTGGGTCAAGCTGTTCTGCGAGGCTCTTACCCAGTGCCCAAGTAAACTGGACTTTGGCATTAGTTTCACTTAATCCACCACTGATTTTTTGTTCTGCGCTTAAAGTTACCAGTGAGAATGGAGTCCAGTTTATGCCAACCGTTGTGGCAAGAGGGTCTTTCTGGCGCTTATCTTTGCCAAATAGGGCGACATCGTCGCCAAAATACTGCTCAAATTTAAGGTTTCCGCCAATATTTGGGTAAGAGGGCAACCAGCCCTCAGCGTGTAAATCCCATCCATTAGCCGGGCGGGCATTGTAGTCATTCTTTAATTCAGGCGCACTACGCCATGCTGATGTACGCAAATAAGTATTGGCACTCAGTTTTAAGAAGTCTTGTGCGTACTCGGCCCCAAACCCTAGGCGAGAGTGGTAGCGAGATAAATCATGGTCAAAAAAGGCATTGATGCCCATCATGCTCTCTGGGGTAAAGCGACGAACCCCAATACCATTATTGGTCTGTAAGCGGCCATCAGTACGATGAAGATTATGTTGGGTAAACAATAATAAATCGGTACTGTCATACCAAGGAACTAACCAATCTAATTGGGTATTTTTAATGGATAATTTTTTATCTACGTCAACACTGAATTTGGCATTACCAGCTTTGGATAACCAACGATGTATTTCATCTGTTGCCGCATTTGTCGCTTTACTGCGGGCGAAGTCTTGTGCCATATCAGCAAGATCTGCCGCTTTTTTCTTATCAGAGATAAAGCGCGCAGCGCTTTGGCTATATTCAGCAACAAACTTCTCAGCCTTATTATCATCTGTTAGTAAGTGGTCGCTACCCAATATAGGTAGGTCATCAGGCGTGAGCATTTTTGCATAGCTTGGCATAACCGGCATAATGGCCGAAGACCATATTGCAGTAAAGAGCACAAAACCATTTGAGATTTTATGTCTCATTGTTGGCTTTGTGGTTGACATAGCGGGGTTCATTCAATTTATTCCTAGTTTCAATATTAACTGGGTTATTGTTGAATGCTTATAGTGGTAAGAGCTTGTGAATTAGTTTGACTTAAACAGAAGCAGAATTTACAAGGTGGAAAAAACCGGAATGGACGGCTTTTATTGGTAATACTAAAAAATAGTTTCCTCGCCTACATTAAAGTATTTTTATCGATTGGGAATAAACCTTAGTTGAATTTAAGAAGCCCCATAAGGGGCAATTTTAATACTGTAAAAACAACTAAATTAAGTCTATTTTATTGTTAGCAGTATTATCCCATTTTTTGAAATAGCTGCCTTAGCAAACCTAGTGGGGTGCGTGGATGGCTGTTTTGTTCATTTACTGGCGATTTGAAAAGAGTCCCTGTGCTTGGCTGAATATTTATCGCAGATGCATTCCTTAGAAAATTAACTTGTATTGTTCGACTATCGCCATTTAAGGTAGCAATGATATCCATGGAACCTTCGGCTAAGCTGCTGATTTCTAATTCTGTATTTCCATATTCATCAGTCAATTTAGTTGGTGAGATAACGCCATTTGGTGCTTCAAAATGAACCCGTGCCCCAGCGATGCTTTGTCGGCTATTATTCACAATATGCAGTTTAATTTTGTTTTTACTGATCCCATCTGCGACTGCATTATCTTGGATGATATCAATGCTACCAATAAATGACTGGCTAATATCGGGTTTAAAGTTATATATTTCATTAATTTCTACACCATGGTCCGTATTTGCCTTTATGGCATAGCTTCCTGATACTAAACTAGTAAATTGAATAGTGGCTTCACCTTTACTATTGGCAACGATGCTATAGGGTTGTTCATAAACAGATTTTGTCGCTTGGGCTTTCCACATAAAGTGATTAAGTAATGAATAATACCCCATATTTTTTTGATCAATAGAATTAAGACTTGCAGGCAATGTGAAATTGACTTTTGCATTGGGTACTAGGTTGCCAAGAGTATCTTTAATTACTACGGTGAATGTATTTGCGTCTTTACCGTTAGCGACGGCATTATTTCTTTTTACGGTATTTTTATGGGTGATGGTGAGAGCACCTGTATTGGTAACTTCAATTAACGTTTCCGCTTGTGGAGAAACATTTCCATGGGTGTCATAAGCCGTTACGGTTAAACGATAGAAGTTGAGCCGTTGGTTTTTTAATGCGTTGTTAGCAATTTTGTAAGATGGTAATTTTACCGAGCTTTCTGTGCCATTAAGGTGAATTTCCCCCCCAGCGGCGATCAATTCAGGGGCTTCTATCACTATTTTTTCTAGCGGGTATTTCGTGGTTAAATTGCGGATAATAGAAAGCTCTTCTCCTGTCACACCCTGAATAACTTTTGGTAATGAGAGTGAAATTAACGTTTTTTTTCGGTACTCCAACACAATATTGTTATTACGGTTAACAAAATCATAGCGGTTACTGGAAATATGGCGAGTAGCTTCTATCGCGGAAGCATCAAGATGTTGGGCTAAGCTTCTTCCTAGTAACCAATTAAACGCCACTTTTGCACTTGTTTCATTTGTCCCACTATTACCTATTTTATGCTCCGCATTTATCGCGAGCAGGGGAAATGGAGACCAATTGACGCCGACGGTAGCCGCCATTGGGTCTTTTTGGCGCGCATTTTTGCCAAATAAAGCGACGTCATCACCGTAATATTGTTCTAGTTTTAGGTTCGCACCTAAATTCGCATACGTGGGTAGCCAGCCTTCAAGTTGAATATCCCAACCGTTAGCGGGTCGCGAGTTATAATCATAGGCTAATTCGGATGCACTACGCCAAGTCGATAGCCCCAAATAGCTATTCGCACTCATTCGAACATAATCTTGAGCATATTCCACACCAAACCCTAAGCGAGAATGATAATGGGACAAATCATGATCAAAGAAAGCATTTGCCCCCATCATGCTACTTTTTTGGAAATAACGTAAACCGATACCGTTGTTGGTTTGTAGCCGGCCATCAGTACGGTGAATACTGTGCTGAGAAAATAACAACAAATTTTGCTGTTCATACCAAGGGACTAACCAATCTAATTGAGAGGTCTTAATTGACAATTTTTTATCTAGGTTAATATTGAGTCTGGCATTACCGGCTTTGGATAACCAATGTGTTATTTCATCCGTCGCCATATTTGCGGCTTTATGGCGAGCGTACTCTTGTGCCATATCCGCCAGATTTTGGGTATTTTTTTCTTCAGAAGCAAAGTTTGCGGCATTTTGCCCATATTCCGCTAAAAAACGTTCTGTACTATCTTCAGGTTGGGCTTTGGGTTGGGTTCCTTCAAATTGAATGGCTTGACTACCGAGTGTCGGTAAATCGTCTAAATGGACGATTTGGGCATAGCTTGGCATCATTGGTACTATTGCCGTAGACCAAATTGCCATTGAAAGTAGCAAACGGTTCGGTTGTTTCGGTTTCAATTTTGACGAAGGGGGATTCATCGAACATATTCCTGATATCAATATTAACATGGCTATTTTCAGGGCAGGCAGTGGTCAGTGCTTGTGAATTGATTGGATGAATGCGGAAGTGAGATTTATATATTGGAAATATTTGGAATAACGGGCTTTGGTTGATAATCAAAAAATACGGAATACTATACAGATTAAAATAAATGATTTTTTTATTGGAAAAAATCTTACCATAATAAAAACAACAAATTAGATGAGGAAGTTATGGAGCTAACATTTTTAGGAACCAGTGCTGGCGTGCCGACAAAAGAGCGCAATGTCACCAGTATGATATTAAATTTAGTCGGTATTCGTAAAAGCTATTGGTTATTTGATTGTGGCGAAGGAACACAGCATCGCATTTTAAATAGCCCATTTAAAACGCCAAAAATTGAGAAAATATTTATTACCCATTTACACGGCGACCACATTTTTGGCCTGCCCGGTTTGTTATGTAGCCGCTCAATGGGCGGGGCGACAGACCCACTGACGGTTTATGGCCCAAAAGGGTTAAAGCAATACATTGAAACGGTGCTAGCCGTGAGTATGTCTTATATGACCTACCCGTTGGAAATCGTTGAAATTGAAGCTGGGCAGTTATTTGACGATGGGGAGCTGATTGTGACGGCTTATGCCCTTGACCACCGTGTTGAGTGCTACGGCTATCGTATTGAAGAATACCCAAAGAGTGGTGCATTAGATGCAGCAAAATTAGCCAGTGACAATATTCCCCGAGGCCCTTGGATGCAAGCGCTTAAAGCGGGGGAAACGATAGTTCTTGATGATGGGCGAACAATCAATGGCGCTGATTACTTAGGTGAGCGGATCCCCGGCAAGGTTATTGCGATTTTTGGTGATACGCAACCGACGGAACAAGCGCTGGCACTCGCGAGAAATGCGGATGTGATGATCCACGAAACGACCTTAGAGGCTGAATTTGCCGAAAAAGCCAATGAGCGTGGGCACTCGACTACGGTACAAGCGGCGGAGTTAGCACGTGAAGCGGGAGTCAAACGATTTATTGCCACTCATTTGAGTGGTCGCTACCTGAGTGAAGATATACCGAGATTGCTTGCAGAGTGCCAATCGGTGTTCCCCGCAACAGAAATCGCAGAAGACTATTTAACCGTGAAGATTTAATGTTAGCGGGCAAGATATTGTCCGCTAAATCTATCGGCGATTTTAATAAATCACTTTCACAAAGCCATTACGGCAATATGTTTCATATTCATCAGAAAGCTGCCGGTTTGTGACAATCACATCAAATTGTGATAATTCCCCCATATTAGCGGTAGCGACTTCATCAAACAGGTTATAGGGCGCTAATAAAATCTTACGGATGGATTTCTCCATGGCTTTTTTCTTCATGGGTAAATCATCGAGATTATAGCAAGTTACACCAAAATTCCCATGTACACCGGCCGCTGAAATAAAGGCTTTTTTGGGGTTGATTGAATCCAGTAATGAAGGGAGTGAAGGGTTGTAAAAAGAGTCACTTTTAGGGCGATACTCCCCGCCACACAGTAGCGCGGTCGCATTTTTTTTCTGGCTAAGGGCGAGAAAAACGTTATGAGAGTAACAAATACCAGTGAAATTAATCTCTTCGGGGATGAGTGAAATCAAGGTGGCCATTTCAATGCCATTATCAAAGAAGATGACATCATCTTCAGTTACCATGCTTGCTGCAAGATTAGGAATATATAATTCTTCAGTTTGATCTGGCGTAAAAACATCCGCATGCGGCTCTTGGGTAACTAAATTGGCAGGTTGGGTAACAGAAACAATATAGCCGCCAAGGAGCGACATTGGGATGGGGCCTTCGGTGTCAGCGCTTAGGTCTCGTCGAATAGTCATTTCTGAGACTTCGAGTATTCTAGCTGCTTCTTTTAAATGAATGCGTCCTGAGCGTTTTAAACATTCACTTAAACGGCGAAGGCGTTCTTTTTGTTTAGTTTCTATCACCCTACAATCCTTTTATGAGATACAAAATTGGCGCGGTTAGACCGCGCCCATTGACTTAATAGTCACTTGGTTTGGTGTTATTGCCTGTGACAATGGCAACACTCGCACTTGCACCTACACGGTTTGCACCCGCTTCAATCATTTTAATTGCTGTTTCGCGGTCACGTACACCACCGGAGGCTTTTACACCGACTTCATCGCCAACGACTTTACGCATCAGGGCGACATGGTGTTCAGTTGCCCCCATTGTACTGAAACCTGTTGAAGTTTTCACAAAACCGACTTTAATTGTGCGGCAAATTTCACAAACTTGGGTAATTTCTTCATCAGTTAACAGGCAATTTTCTAAAATAACTTTTAATGTTGCTTTACCGCAGGCGGCAAATACAGCTTCGATATCACGACGGACAAAGTCTAAGTCGCCACTTTTGAGCATGCCAATGTTGATCACCATATCGACTTCATCAGCACCACGGCGTACAGCTTCTGCGGCTTCAAATGCTTTGGCTTCTGTTAAGCATGCCCCTAGTGGAAAGCCTACCACACAGCAAACTTTAACGTCGCTGTTTTTTAAAAGTTCGCTGGCTAAAGGAACATAACCTGTGTTCACACAGACAGATGCAAAATGGTGCTCTGCAGCTTCTGTACACAGTTTAGTAATATCGCTGACAGTCGCATTCGCAGCAAGTAAAGTGTGATCAATATATTTTGCTAAGTCTTGCATTTTCAACTTTCCTATATAAATGTGGGATAGACAACAAAGAATGAGGAAATGTGGTAGATATAACACTTGATCATTCGTTATTCGAGATCCTAATCACAAATGATATTTTTGCAACATGATAATGTTACCATCATATCATTATGTGATTTATTTAACACGAGGGACATTATGGATATAGCAGTTATTGGTTCAAACATGGTTGATTTGATCACTTACATCGATCAAATGCCAAAAGAAGGCGAAACGTTAGAAGCGCCAGCTTTCAAAATTGGTTGCGGTGGTAAAGGTGCGAACCAAGCGGTTGCTGCTGCTAAGTTAAATTCAAAAGTGATCATGCTAACCAAAGTCGGTAATGATATTTTTGCAGATAATACGATCCGCAATCTAGAGTCTTATGGCATTAACACCCGTTATGTGGAAAAAGTACCTTGTACCTCCAGTGGTGTTGCGCCAATTTTTGTTAATCAAAATTCATCAAATAGTATTTTGATCGTCAAAGGGGCGAATAAGTTTTTATCCCCTGAAGATATCGATCGCGCAGCGGAAAATCTGAAAAAATGTAAATTGATCGTTCTGCAATTAGAAGTCCAACTTGAGACCGTTTATCACGCAATTTCATTCGGTAATAAACATGGGATCCCTGTGTTGCTTAACCCAGCGCCTGCACAGCGTACTCTCGATCTGGATTTTGCTTGCCGATGTGATTTTTTTGTCCCGAATGAAACTGAACTCGAAATTTTAACCAATATGCCAGTCGACACGATGGATAACATTCGTCGTGCTGCGCAGTCTTTACTGGATAAAGGGTTAAAAAACGTCATCGTGACATTAGGGGAAAAAGGGGCGTTATGGATGACCCGCGACAGCGAGTTACACATACCCGCAATTAAAGTGAATGCGATTGACACCAGTGGTGCAGGGGATGCCTTTATCGGCTGTTTCTCTCATTACTATGTCCATACGGGGAATATTGAAGAAGCACTGAAAAAAGCTGTGATGTTTTCGGCTTTCAGTGTAACAGGGAAAGGCACTCAATCTTCTTATCCAAGTGTTGAGCAATTTAATGAATTTGTACAAATCAACACAGCTAATGAATAGCTAAATAATAATAGTCCAACGTAGCTATATACCCTTTGAAAAATTAAGTGGTCATCAGAGCCACATAGCCACTCATCGGGTATAAATTATAAAAATATAAGGGTTACTATGAACATTAAGAACATCACTCAGTTACCGGATGGCTACCTGAGTAAGACACCTCTATTCCAATTTATCCTACTATCGTGCCTGTTCCCATTGTGGGGATGCGCAGCAGCATTAAATGATATTTTAATCACACAGTTTAAAAGTGTCTTTGAACTCAGCAACTTCGCCTCTGCTTTAGTACAAAGCGCATTCTATGGAGGTTATTTCTTAATCGCTATCCCTGCGTCGTTAGTGATCAAAAAAACCAGTTATAAATATGCCATTATGGTCGGGCTGATCCTATACATCGCGGGTTGCAGTATGTTCTTCCCGGCATCTCATATGGCGACTTACACCATGTTCTTGGCTGCTATTTTCGCCATTGCGATTGGTTTAAGCTTCCTTGAAACCGCAGCGAATACTTACAGCTCAATGATAGGCCCTAAACAGTACGCCACATTGCGTTTAAATATTAGCCAAACTTTCTACCCAATTGGCGCAGCTGGTGGGATCTTACTGGGTAAATATCTGGTATTTTCCGAAGGAGAGAGTTTACAAAACCAAATGGCGGGAATGAATGCGGAACAAATCCATGAATTCCGTTTAGCCATGTTGGAAAATACCCTCGAACCTTACCGTTACATGATTATGGTATTGGTGGTGGTAATGATTTTATTCCTTATTACCAAGTTTCCTAAATGTAAAGTGGCAGAAACGCAAGATCATAAGCGTCCTACGGCGTTAGAAACCTTAAAATATTTAGCGAAAAATAGCCGCTTTAGAAAAGGAATTATCGCCCAGTTCTTATATGTCGGAATGCAAGTGGCTGTGTGGTCATTTACCATTCGCCTCGCGCTAGAGTTGGGGGATATTAACGAGCGTGATGCCTCGAATTTCATGGTGTACAGCTTTGCCTGTTTCTTTATTGGTAAGTTTATCGCCAATATTCTAATGACCCGATTTAATGCAGAGAAAGTCCTAATTATCTATTCGGTGATTGGTGCACTGTTCCTGATGTATGTTGCATTTATTCCGAATTTCACCGCGGTCTATGCAGCGGTCATGGTGAGTATTTTGTTTGGACCTTGCTGGGCAACCATTTATGCAGGTACTTTGGATACTGTTGATAATGAGCACACTGAAATGGCTGGAGCGGTCATTGTCATGGCGATTGTCGGTGCTGCGGTTGTTCCTGCGGTTCAAGGCTATGTTGCAGATATGCTTCACTCATTACAACTTTCATTCCTTGTTTCCATGTTGTGCTTCGTGTATGTCGGTATTTACTTTATTGGTGAACGCCGTTTTAAAGCGAAACAAGCCGCGAAATAGTGCCTAAATTGGGTAGTGTGAGCTACCCAATTCCATTTACCTCATTAAACCGTGAGTATGAAAATGAATACATTGATACCTCTTCACAAAAGCTTATTTACGGAAACCCCGACGCTTATTTTAAAAAATAACCAATTTACGGCCACTGCATTTCGTTACCAAACTGGCGTGGAAGGGCTACGAATTGAAAATCAACACGGGTATTTAACGATTTTACCTTTTTTAGGGCAAATGATTTGGGATGCAGAATTTTGTGGCCAAAATCTGAAAATGGAAAACATGTTTTCAGCGCCAAAACGTGTTCCAACGGTCGTTGAAACCTATGGTTGTTTTGCTTTTCACTCAGGCTTAATCAGCAATGGCTGTCCTTCCCCAGAAGATTCTCACCCATTACATGGAGAAATGCCTTGTGCAGCAATGGATAGCGCTTGGCTTGAACTGACAGGCGAAAGTTTAAAAGTTGTCGGTGAATATGAGTATGTGATGGGTTTTGGTCATCATTATCGTGCGACACCGTCAGTGCAATTAAACTCAGATAGCGCATTATTTGATATTCATATGTCAGTCACCAATTTAGCCTCGGTGCCTATGCCTCTCCAATATATGTGCCATATGAATTATGCTTACGTGGAGAATGCAACACTGACGCAAAATATCCCTGAAAATGCGATTAAATTGCGTGAATCAATACCAGGGCATGTTCAGCCAACTGAAAAATGGCTCGAATTTAATGAAGCGCTGAAATCCGGTAAAGTCACATTAAATCAGCTTAATCAGCCACAAATGTGTGACCCTGAAATTGTCTTTTTTATGGATGATCTTAGCCAATATACCGCAACGCCTGAGTTTAGAATGGTTTCACCCTCAGGGGATACGTTTGTCACTCGTTTTAAATCTAATGAACTAAATTATGCGACCCGTTGGATTTTGTATAATGGTGACCAAAAAGTTGGCGCATTTGTCCTCCCTGCAACGTGTCGTCCAGAAGGTTTCTTAGCGGCAAAAAATAGCCAAACACTGATTTGGTTGGAGGCGGGGCAAACCCGTGAATTTACTGTTACTACCGGTGTTGAAAAGTAGTTTTTATCTCAAAAAGGCAGCATTGCTGCCTTTTACTCATATTGCTGACATTCTTCTTCCAAATCAGCGAGAAGCGCCGCAGCATCATAAATCAGTGTTTTTTTCCCATCAGATTGCATCATCAAAGCAACCTTAATATTTGCGTCATGCATATCAGGTAGCATTTCTGTCATCAAGTGTTCAAGCGTAAATGACATTGGCGTAAAATTCGCCCATTCACCCGTTAAACATAACTCAACATACGCTCTGGCCGGCCATAGGGGCAGAAAGAGGCAGTTTTCATCATTCCATGCGGTAACGAGGTTTTGCCCATCGCCGAGGCTCCATACCTGCTCCCAGTCAGCGATTTTACTGACAAAATAGCCATACTGCTGGTGCGGCCTAAGCGCATAAACATTGTGTATTTCTTTGTCGTTTGGGGAAAATAGCTTTTTATTCATTATTGGATAATCTAAAAAGTAACTGATAATTATTGGGAAAATTATCTTTATAATTGTTATCTTAATAATAAGATAACGAGAAATAATACACAGTAAAACAAATAAAAATAAAGCCTATCAGGTAAATTTTAGGGCGGTTAGAAATGATAGAAGCACTACTTGAAAAATATGCGATTGGCATGACACTGATTGCCGCTTTTCTCGCAATCTATTTAGCTTTTGAGATTGTACATAAACGACGTAAACATAAACATAAGCGCAAAAGTATTTTGATCCATGTGGTTCAAACCCTAGTGCTGTGTGGCGTAGTTATTGTTATTGCTCAATATGTCGATATGGCAGCAACGGATTTTGATTTAACGTTTATTTCAACCTCTTTGGTTAATTTTGTCACTATCTCATTGATTGCATTGATTTTAATGAGAAAACTGTTCCAGTTGGCGAACCGACTAGAAAAAACACAGATTAAAAAAGGCAGCGACCCCACTTCGGCTCGTATTGTCGCCCGCGTATTTAAAACCGCAATATTTGTCATTATGGTGCTGCTGTTTGGTGAGCATTTTGGGATGAGCTTGTCTGGTTTGATGGCATTTGGTGGGATTGGCGGTATTGCTATCGGTATGGCCGGCAAAGATATCTTAAGTAACTTTTTCTCAGGGTTAATGCTCTATTTTGACCGGCCCTTTAATATTGGTGATTGGGTCAGTTCACCGGATAGAAATATTGAAGGCACGGTGGTTGAAATTGGCTGGCGGATCACCAAGATTATTACGTTTGATCACCGCCCGTTATACATTCCTAACTCGGTTTTTTCTTCTATTAGTGTGGAAAATCCGGGGCGCATGACTAACCGACGCATCAAAACTGAAATTGGTTTACGTTATGAAGATTCAGACAAAATTGGGGCGATTGTCGACGATATCCGCACGATGTTGCAACAAGATGCCAATATCGATACCAGCCAAACTTTATTAGTTTATTTCGATACGTTTGCCGATTCTTCGTTAAATATTATGGTGTATTGCTTTACCAAAACAACAGTTTGGGCTGAATGGTTAGCCGCTCAGCAAGCGGTGTATTTGAAGATCATTGAGATAGTTAAACGCCACGATGCGGACTTTGCATTCCCATCACAGACTTTGTATGTAGAAAAAAACAACTAACGTCCCATTACGGATAAATTGGCCGATTAATTGGTGGTGATCACCAGGTTAATTGGTTAATTTATCTTTTTATTATCTTTATGATGGCCTGAAATATGGAGGGGTGGGTTGTGATGAGATAGAATTTTTATGCTATTAACCAGTGGCTTATAAAATATATTCAACTTTCCAAATCTGGCTATCTTTTCTGCCCATGCTAATCATTTCAATTCCCTGATCTATCAAGTATATTGTCCGCCTCTTTTCCTCAGCTAACTAAGAGCCAGACTGCTATGAACAAAATCAATGTGGCATGTAGCCAGGGGGTCGCAATCTATTTCACTAATCAATTTCAGTGGGTAGATATTCGCGATGCACAGTTAAACAATATTGCTGCTGTTGTGCTATCTGAACAAGATGCCAACCAAGGCCTGTGGGAAAGAGTCGTTGAGAGCCAGCTAAGTATTCCGCTGTTTATCATCAGTGATAAACAGCTGCCAACCGATGGAAACTTACCACCTTATTTAACAGCGTTATTACCGCCAGCGCCCGCTGCTCGTGAAGAAAATAGCCGTCAATTGCTCGATGCTGCGGATCAGTATCTTAAACAGTTATTACCGCCATTTTTTGCTCGAATGATGGATTATGCTGCGGGTCATAATGTGACTTTTGCCTGTCCGGGGCATCAAGGCGGCCAATTTTTCCGTCGCCACCCGACAGGGGAACAATTTTATCAATTTTATGGCGAAAACCTGTTCCGTACCGATTTATGCAATGCCGATGTGGCAATGGGCGATTTATTGATCCACGAAGGTGCCGCGAAAGAGGCACAAAAATTCGCCGCGAAAGTGTTCAATGCGGACAAAACGTATTTTGTGTTAAATGGCACCTCATCATCCAACAAAGTGGTGCTAAATGCGCTATTAACACCGGGTGATTTGGTTTTGTTCGATCGTAATAATCATAAATCAAACCACCATGGGGCGCTGATACAGGCGGGAGCCACACCAGTTTACCTTGAAACGGCACGTAATCCTTTTGGCTTTATCGGAGGAATTGATGCGCACTGTTTTGATGATCATTATTTACGTGGGCTTATCCAAGAAGTGATGCCGGAAAAAGCTCAGGCCAAGCGGCCATTCCGCTTAGCGGTGATCCAGCTAGGGACTTATGACGGTACAGTGTATAACGCAAGGCAAGTCGTTGATAAAATAGGTCATTTATGTGATTACATTTTATTTGATTCTGCGTGGGTGGGCTATGAACAATTTATTCCAATGATGCGCCAGTGCTCGCCATTGCTACTTGAATTAAATGAAAACGACCCTGGGATTATGGTGACTCAGTCGGTTCATAAGCAATTGGCTGGTTTTTCTCAAGCCTCACAAATCCATAAAAAAGATAACCACATCAAAGGACAAGAGCGTTTTGTTTCACACAAAAAACTCAACAATGCTTTTATGATGCACGCCTCTACCAGCCCATTTTATCCCTTATTTGCCTCTTTAGATGTGAATGCACGTATTCACCAAGGTGATGCAGGAAAAATGATGTGGATGGACTGTGTGAAAGTGGGGATTGAGGTAAGAAAATGGATACTTCAGCATTGCCGTTATTTTAAGCCTTTTGTCCCTGAAATGGTGGATGGCAAGGCATGGCATGAATACCCAACGGAGCAAATCGCTGCGCAGCAGCGCTTCTTTAATTTCATACCGCAAGAGCGTTGGCATGCGTTTGAGGGGTATTCACAGGACCAATACTTCGTTGACCCTTGCAAATTGATGCTAACAACCCCGGGTATTGATGTCGAAAGTGGCGAATATGACGCTTTTGGCGTTCCTGCGACGATTTTGGCGCATTTTTTACGTGAACACGGTGTGATCCCTGAGAAGTGCGACTTAAATTCAATTTTGTTTTTGTTAACTCCCGCAGAAACCCGTGAAAAACTGGAGCTGTTAGTCTCTCATTTAGTCCGTTTCGAACAGTTACTGGATGAAGACGCACTATTGGAAGAGGTTTTGCCATCGGTTTATCAACGTTATCAGGCACATTACCAAGGCTACACATTACGTCGCCTGTGCCAAGAAATGCATCAGCTCAGCGTTAATGACAACATTAAACAGCTGCAAAAAGAGATGTTCCGTAAAAATCACTTCCCTGAAGTGAAAATGGCGCCTCAGCAAGCGCATTTAGAATTTATTCGTGGTAACTGTGAATTATTGCCGTTAGATGAATTAGAAGGACGTATTGCTGTTGAAGGTGCGCTACCGTACCCACCGGGTGTATTGTGTGTGGTGCCAGGGGAAGTGTGGTCAGGCCCAGTACTGCGCTATTTCAAGGCACTAGAAACGGGGATTAATGCATTACCGGGCTTTGCGCCTGAGCTACAAGGTGTGTATATTTCGAAAAATGAAGGTGAGAAAAAACGTGTCTATGCGCATGTTTTGAAATAAATTTCCAAGTATTCAGATATTAAGCATAGATTTTGCCTTGCTAGCTCGCTAAATTGGGGTCAGTGCCATTTCTGACTCCAATTTAAGAAGGTAAGGTATGAGCAAAAAAATAATCCTCGATTGTGATCCCGGCCATGACGATGCTATCGCGTTATTACTGGCCTATGGTAACCCTGACATTGAATTATTGGCGGTAACAACGGTTGCCGGCAATCAAACCCTCAAAAAAGTCACTCATAATGCATTGGCTATCGCTGAAATGGCGAAGATCACCGGTGTTCCATTTGCCGCGGGTTCGGTTCGCCCCTTAGTTCGGGAAATTGAAGTCGCACCTGATATTCATGGGGAATCAGGTCTCGATGGGCCTGTATTACCAACACCCACATTGACGCTTGATGAACGGCATGCGGTTTCGCTGATTATCGAAACGATTATGTCTCATCCTCCTAAAACAGTGACTTTAGTGCCTACCGGTGCATTAACCAATATTGCGCTTGCTGCTCGTCTTGAACCGCGCATTGTCGAACGAGTTAAAGAAGTGGTGCTGATGGGAGGGGGCTACCATGTTGGAAATTGGAGTGCAGTGGCTGAATTTAACATCAAAATTGACCCAGAAGCGGCTCATATTGTTTTCAATGAAAAGTGGCCACTAACCATGGTGGGGTTAGATCTCACCCATCAAGCGCTGGCTACCGCTGATGTTGTGAAAGAAATTGCTGAGATTGGCAGTGATTGTTCGCAATTTGTCGTCGAATTACTGGATTTCTTTGGGAAAATGTACAAACAAGCTCAAGGCTTTGATGCTCCGCCAGTACACGACCCTTGTGCGGTTGCCTATGTCATTGATCCGACAGTAATGACTACGCAAAAAGTGCCTGTGAATATTGAGCTGACAGGCACGCACACGCTAGGCATGACTGTGGCTGATTTCCGTCATCCGGCGCCTGAAAATTGCCATACTCAAGTCGCGGTTAAGTTAGACCATCATAAATTTTGGCAGTTAATTATCAATGCATTAAAAAATATTGGGTAATAAATGGATAATGAAATAGAACAGATGCCTTATGAGGCATTAATTGAACGCAGTATGAATGCGTTACAGGCCAAAAACCAATTTCATTGTGATACATGGAAATTAGATGAAGCCGATTGGTCCGTGAACCAAGACGAAGGAACCATTATTTTTCATGCGCCTGACAATCTAATGGCAACAGCGCCAGTGCAAATTGTTGGTACTTATGACCAAAACCAAGGCAGTTGGATGTGGAGTTGGGCAAACAGTTCTATCGACAGCGCTTTAACCCAAGATGCAATCGCAGTGAAAGCTTATGGTGAGCGGAGAGATAACGCATTATTGACTGCTCGAATTAGTCACATCGAAGAATATGATGCATGGCAATTAACGGCATTGGCTTGCGAACTCAATAGTCAGCAAGGGGTATACCGTGGAATTGCGGGGCATACTTTGATATTTATGACATTTGGTGAAGTGTCTCTTCAACAAATTTAGGTCATATGGGGGCTCTATGGTCGATAAGGCATTTTAGCGCCTTTATGCTATAACTAGTCCGTTATACTCAATTTCTTTTTCAATGAGGAGCCTGGTCATGTTAGATATTGCACTTGAAGCCGCTGAATTAGTCAAAACCATGACGGTAGACGCTTTTGAAGGGGCTGGAAAGTTTGATTATAAACCTGATCGTTCCGTAGTTACGGAAACGGATACTCGAGTTGAAGAAGAAATTAGGTCATTCTTTGCACAAAAAACACCGAATATCGCTGTTTTAGGTGAGGAGTTTGGCTTTATTGGTGAGCAGCAATTCAGTTCTGGCTGGGTAATTGACCCGATTGATGGTACGCGTGCATTTATTTATGGAGTGCCATTATTTAGTACGCTAATTGCTTATGTGGAAAATGGGGAACCATTACTTAGTGTGATTAGTTTTCCTGCGATATCCACACTCTACTTTGCCTCACAAGGGGAAGGGTGCTGGGTGCAAACAGCTCGTCAGGCTCCAAGACAACTTAAACTCGAAAGCCAATCGCCTAAATCATTATCAGAAGCCGTGGTAAGCGCATCAGGTATTCATAGTAGTAATTATAATTCCCGAGAAGGGGCGCAAATTTATCATTTGGATGCAGTTGTGGGCCAAGCAAGGGATTTTATTTTTGCCAATGATGCATATCAGCATGCCATGGTTGCTAGTGGTCGTATTCATGGTGCGATTGATACCATAATGAAACCTTGGGATAGTGCAGCACTTATTCCGTGCATCCGAGAGGCGGGCGGGGAAGTTTGTGCATTAAATGGACAGCGTCAGCAAGCCATGTTTGCAGGAAGCTTACTATCAGCCGCGACGCCAGAATTAGCTGAGCAAATTATTGAACTGATGAATAGTTGAAGATGAAAGCCTGAAGACAGGCTTCTTCACGCGATTTAGTTGGTATAAATTAGCTAAAATCAAAATGCAAACGTAGTTTTTTGCAATGTAAACAACGAAATAAATAACCTTGAGCAGCGCTATCTTGATGGAGAATATTTGCGAGCTCTGAAATTGAAAAACCGTAATCAGCGATATCATTTTCAAGGGAAACAAATTCACCCAGTCTATCTTTGATGTCATCCCAATAAACATAGCCTATAAATTCACAAGGCTCTTGGCAGTGTGCGAGCCAAATTTCTTGTTGCCACCCTTGATAGCCCGGTGTTCGTTTAATTAGTTCATCAAAAATTTCAGTAGGATAGGGGGTTAGGGTATGTGAAAACTCACCGTCTTCGTCATATTCGCAATCAATACCTTCAACACTGGCAGGGTCTTGAAACTCACCATCAAATTTTGCACTGGCAGAACCATCGGCAATACACCAAGGACACAAAGTATCAATGTCCTCAATAGAATAAAACGGGCTTTCATAATAAATATCAGTAGGTTGCTTACAGCAATCACAGGTTACTGTTTTATCCGTCAGAAAAGCTTCAGTTTCAATAGGATTCGGATGGTACCTAAATGTAGGGAGTGTTCGGTTATTGAGTGGCATATACAGTTCCTATTAAAGGTTGCGCGAGAAGTAAACCAACTTTGGGAAAGCATAGCACAAGGCTGCTTGATTATATCTTTCGGTTTTATTCCATGGTGAGTTTCAGATAAAGTAAATTATTCAATTAATTTGAATAAGTTGAGCGATATTATTAGCTTTAACCTAAATAACGTTGTCGATAAGATACCTTCATCGCAGACAACAAGGGTTGTCTCATCGAATAATAAGTGAAGGAATTAGATTATGAACATGTTAAAAACATTGATGGCAGCTTCTGTATTATCTATGGTCGCATTTGGTGCATCAGCAGCAACAATTACTGCAACAGGTGATACACTAGCTTCAACAGAAGCAAAAATTGCAGCTAAAGCTAAAGCCGCGGGTGCAGATAGCTATACCATTACCAGTGCTCGTATGGGAAATTTTGTCACAATGAGCGCAGAAACTAACTAATTAATGAGTCTGAATTGTTGTTGAAGTTTTTTATCTGAAAATGGCGTTTTAAGTTGGATTTAAACGCTGTTTTTAGGTTGATACATTGCGATATAGTAAAACAAGTATTTGTAATTTTAAAACCCTCGGTGTGGATTTGCATATCGGGGGCTGTTTGTTGTAATCAATCGCGCTCAGCGCTCGATATGCTATAATCCCTTTCTTTCATTGCCGCAGCTCGCTATTTTCGGGGCTAGATAACCGATACCAATACACAAGACCAACATGCATCAAAATACCTCAAAACAAGGCTACACCAACCTAAACCGATTTTCCGTTGCGCCGATGCTCGATTGGACAGATCGCCATTGCCGTTATTTTCATCGTTTATTAAGCAAAAATACCTTGCTGTATACCGAAATGGTCACAACAGGGGCGATTATTTACGGAAAAGGGGACTATCTTGCCTTTAGTGAGGAAGAGCATCCTGTTGCATTGCAGCTTGGTGGTAGTGACCCAGCCGCATTGGCGCAATGTGCTAAGTTGGCGCAAGAACGTGGTTATGATGAAATCAACCTAAATGTCGGGTGCCCATCAGATCGCGTACAAAATGGGCGTTTTGGTGCTTGTTTAATGGGGGACGCCCAATTGGTTGCCGATTGCGTGAAAGCCATGCAAGACGTGGTTTCTATCCCAGTAACCGTAAAAACCCGTATTGGAATTGATGAGCAAGATAGTTACGCGTTTTTATGTGATTTCATTGAAACCGTTTCAGATAAAGGCGGTTGCGAAATGTTTATTATCCATGCGCGTAAAGCATGGCTATCTGGCCTTAGCCCAAAAGAAAATCGCGAAATCCCACCATTAGACTACCCGCGAGTTTATCAATTAAAACGTGATTTTCCTCATTTGACGATGGCGATTAATGGTGGAGTCAAAACGCTGGAAGAAGCAAAAGAGCATCTTCAACACCTAGATGGCGTGATGGTGGGGCGCGAAGCCTATCAAAACCCCTCAATTTTAACGGCAGTGGATAACCAATTGTTTGGGGAGCACTTTCCTGTCACGAATGGTGTTGATGCGGTTAGGGCGATGTACCCTTATATAGAAAACGAATTATCAAAAGGCGCGTATTTAGGTCATATGACTCGCCATATGTTAGGGATTTTCCAAGGTATCCCCGGTGCACGTCAGTGGCGCCGTCATTTAAGTGAAAATGCGCATAAAAAAGGGGCTGACTTAGCCGTTGTTGAGCAAGCTCTCGAATTTGTGACACGTGGTGAGTGAGTATAAATTACTCGTAAAGGCAAAACTCTAGCTCAATTACAGTTACTTTATGTAACTTTATGGATTGTATAATATTTGTTCAGTTTGAGTGCGATCTTAATTGAACAAGTATAGGAATGTTTAAATGCATACGGTTATGTAATTCATTGAAATACTAATATCTTATTGATTTCGCACGTTGCCAAGACCTAAGCCAGCTTTCGCTGGCTTAGGTCTTTGAAAAGGGGTGACATATGCAGCGATCCTCTCTATTTTCTTTACTCATTTCATTCTTTATTTGATGGGCTTCCTTGGCGAAAATTCCATCGAGATAATCGATTATGTAAAAGCCAATTATCGTCAATCGCAGACTGCAATGACATTTCTTGAATATAAAAGATCTAGTGAATGGTAAGTTCTATTTCTTGAATGGATATTTGTTACTATTTTTATTATATAACTTTATATTAAATATATGTGAATATTAATATCGAAATTTTGGTGTTTTTTGGATTAAAAAACTAATTGGTTATTGACAGAATAAAAATGTCGATGCTATAAGTGTTAATGAAATGTTTTTTTAATGTTTCATTTCACCTTCATGACATAAACATACCCATATACTTTTTAATCTAAAGTAAGGAGCTCATATGAGCGAAATTCAAAATATAGCCCGCCTATACAAATCTCCAAAAAGTGTTGAAGTAATAAATGCAGAAGGAAATAGTTTTACTGACATGATCCTACAGACAAAATCTGTGGCAACTGTTGCTTTAGATAAGCTTGCTTATCTGGCTGGAATCAAAAATGCACCAGCAGATGATAAATATTATCAACTTAATACAAGTAGCCTAAGCGAACTAATAAAAAGTACAGAAAGTGCAGGTTATGACATAGAAGTGGTCAATATTTAATTATCTTGGCGGCCTGTAGGTTAGGGCTGCCACCTTAAATGAGGTTTTATATGGATGAAATTAATGATCTCAACCAAAAAATAACTATTACAGGGTTACATTGGATCTCACGATGGAGAGTTAATAATGGAAAGTCAGACTCATATGTTATTCCTTTCGTTACTACCTATCCTATAAATATTATCTATCATGGTGAGCATGAATTTAAATACGGTCAGTATGGGATTCATTTAGGCCAGCAAGATATGCTGACTTTCATCGGAAATACAGAGCAAATCATAACTGCAAAATTCATCGATTGCCGTGCAAATTCCCCCACATTCAGAGTATCATTGGAATTTAATATTACTCCATCTTCGGCAAAAACACTTGTAATTCCACCTGGCATTGCTCATACATTTCATAATCTGGAAAATATATTCACAATTAATTCCTATGCACTTTTTCTTCCTGATATTGAAACATTATCGCGACCTGACCTTACTTGGTTTCCTGACAATGATGTTATAAATATACCAGAAAATGTTCATCCTTTAGAGGTATCTGGCTACTTTCCAATGACAGAAGAAGCAGCTGATATTGTTTATCATCGTATTGCTGAATATCAGCATAAAAATTTAATGAAACACAAATTTCAACATTCTGAAACTCGAGAGCTTAACTTAGATGATGGAAGCAAAATAAATGTACGTATCAGAGAGAAAATTAATGATGATGAGGTTTTGGTTCTACCTAATTCAATAATTATTGGTGTTGAATTTAAAGAAATTCCATCAGTCAAAACAGGGAAATACAGTGGAATTGTCCCACTGACAAGAATGTCACCGATGTATATTGTAGAACATGGTTATGAATATTACGATTTTGATTCTTATGGATTACATTTGGGCCAAGAAGACCATTTAACTTTTCTGGGCAAAGCCGAACATCAAATTACACTAAAGCTAGTTGATATGAGGGAAGGTTCGGATACTATTTTCGTTGAAGATGAAATAACATTCACTCCTTTGCCTAATGTGGAATTAGTTATTCCATGTGGTGTAGCGCATGCCCTGATGAATATGGCTGGCGTGGTTACTGTTAATAGACCGATTATTTATATCAGTGAGGATAAAGAATATATTCCTGGTCATGATGTAATAGACTGGCCAATAAAAAATCTAAATTATATGAGTTATAAGACAAATAATATCAAAGCAGATAAAAAATACTATGAGTTTCTGATTGAGAAGCAGAAGGAAATAGTCAGAGAGGCACCCACGCACAACACACCTAAATCAGTAGTGGTATTTGATGATAAGTTAGGTCGATATGTTAAAGTGTTATTGAAGGAGAAGGTATAAAAATATAAGTTATGAGCAACCTATTCTTTTTAATGCTTTTTTGCGTACTTACTGCGGATGGCCTTATGGTCTTTCTCACGCCAGTTCTAGTTTACCAGTTAACAGGTAGTATTGAATATTCAGGTTTATCCTATGCTCTATGGTGGTTACCAAGAATATTAATTATTCCACTTATTGGTAAATACATTGATAGACTTGGAGTACGCCCACTTTCTATTTTATCTGATGTTATCAAATCAATAGGATGTCTATTTTTAGCTTTCAATGATTTTTCTTCAGACCTAATAATTGCAGTCGCATTTGGTATTGTGGGTAGCCTAATATCAATAGGAAATTCTCAAACTATTATTTCTTATGAGAAAATTATCTCATTAATAAGTTACAAAAAGGAATATCATGTTAATTTAATATCAAGAATGGACTTTTCTGGAATGATAGTAGGTCCATTGATTGGCATGATAATTATCGACTATGGGACTCGTACAGTACTTATCATTCCACTTTTACTTTATATTATTAATGCTCTTTTTTTTATTTTAAAGAAAAAAGAATTGAGCAATATGAAGCATGAAGATAATCAGAATGTTTCAGGTCAGGAAAATGGGCTGTTCAAACACCATTTTATCTATATTTTTTCTATACCAATATTGTTTTTAACCGTATTACTCGCCATTGGTAATAATATGTTTGATAGCATTATTGAATCGAGTGGTACGGCATTGATTGACAAAGAAATGGGGCTTCCTGCGAAGTATTTCGGTTTTATTGATGTTGCGGCTGGCCTTTGTGGTGTCACTGGAACCTATCTCTATAGTTCATTAACTCACTTTATTCAGCGGAAAAAACTTCTACTTAGCGCGGTTCTGATTATTACGGGGAGTTCGATTTTTTTAATATCATATCCTTCATCATTTATAATATTCGTTTGTTTCTACGCAATTTCTATTATTGGTAAAGTCTTTACAGGAAATATTTGTCGAATGGTACGTATAGAATGTATTCCGTCAAATTATTTTGCTGGAGTCTCATCTATTATTGTATTGCTTAATCAGTCTGTGCTCCCTTTTATTGGAATGGTTATATACTTTTTTGGCGATTCAACAACTGTTATTTATTATTTTATGTCAGTAGCAGTAATGATTTCTTTTATATCTGGCGTCTATGTTTATCGGCACATAGCTTCCTCTGTTTAAGCTCTAGAATTAAATCTTAAAAATAGATAAAGCCCCTTAACTAGCAAAAATGACTGGCTAATTAAGGGGGCTATTTATCACGGAATAAGCAAACTCGAACCTTGGGTTTTTCTTGATTCGATAGTGAGGTGGGCTTTTTGTGCATCTTTTAAAGCAAAAATTTGTGATTGCGGGACATCCACGTTCACTTTGCCGCTTAAAATCATATCAAATAAGGCATTACTCGCTTGGTCTAGCTCAGCACGGTTAGTCACATAAACGCCTAATGATGGGCGAGTAACGTATAATCCGCCTTTTTGGTTTAAGATCCCCAAATTTACGCCAGTGACAGGGCCTGAGGCGTTACCAAAGCTAACCATCAAGCCACGGCGTTTGAGCGAGTCTAATGAGGCAAGCCATGTGGATTGACCTACAGAATCATAAGCCACACTCACTTTTTCGCCATGAGTGATTTCTTTCACGCGAGCTGCAATGTCTTCTGTTTGGTAATTGATCACTTCCCATGCTCCTGCATCTTTGGCTCTTAACGCTTTATCTGCAGAACCCACCGTGCCTATCATTTTAGCGCCTAGTGCGTTTGCCCACTGGCACGCTATCAGCCCAACACCGCCTGCAGCGGCATGGAACAGAAAAATTTCGTCACGGCTCAGTTGATAGGTTTGATGGAATAAGTAATAAACTGTCATGCCTTTTAATGAGCTGGCAGCAGCTTGCTCAAACGTAATGCCATCAGGGAGATGAGCGACCGCATTTTCAGGAACATTGTGGACTTCGCTATACGCACCTAGTGGGCCTTGCGCATAAACGACACGATCACCGGGCTTGAATCCTGTGACATGAGCACCGGTTTTTACAACAACACCTGCTGCTTCTGTACCAAGACCACTTGGCAGCTTAGCAACAGGGTATAAACCGCTGCGCACATAGGTGTCGATAAAGTTAATCCCAATAGCTCGGTTTTCAATTTGAATTTCGTTATCTGCTGGATTTACTGGGGAATAATCTACTAAGTTAAGTACATCAGCGCCGCCATGTTGCGCGAATTCAATACGTTTTGCCATGACAATCTCCAATAAGGACTATTCATTTTAATTACAATAACAATCGTTTTATCATAACGCCATGTTTCAATCAGAAGAATTATAGGTTTGTGCTTTCACTGATGTATTTTATCTTGTGATTACTTTGCGCAAAGACGCAAAGAAAACCACAAAAAAATAAGATTGGCGTATACTAAGCGCAGATCGTTAATTATAGACTTGGATATTAATGTATGGCTAAAAAACCCTCATCAAATTTTAAAACGGATGCCCCACGAGACCACCAAATGGAAGGGTTAAAACTTCCACCACATTCTCTCGAAGCGGAGCAGTCTGTTTTAGGGGGGTTAATGTTAGATAACGAGCGTTGGGATACCGTTTCTGAACGTGTGACTCATGCTGATTTCTTTAGCCGACCCCACCGCACCATTTTCTCGCAAATGCAATTTTTGCTTGAGCAAGGTAAGCCCATTGACCTTATCACCTTATCGGAGTCACTAGAACAACAGGGTGAATTGGATAGCGTCGGTGGTTTTGCTTATTTGGCTGAGCTATCTAAAAATACGCCAAGTGCAGCGAATATTAATGCTTATGCAGACATTGTCCGCGAACGTGCGATTGTTCGCGATATGATTTCTGTTGCTAATGAAATTGCGGATGCAGGCTATGATCCACAAGGGCGAAGCAGTGAAGACCTTCTTGATTTAGCCGAAACCAAAGTTTTCCAAATTGCCGAATCAAGGGCGAATAAAGACGAAGGGCCGAAAGGCATCGAAGCCATTTTGTCAGAAACCGTTGAAAAAATTGAGCAACTTTACCAGCAGCCTCACGACGGTGTTACTGGGGTTTCAACAGGTTACCAAGACCTCGATAAAAAAACGGCCGGCTTGCAAGGGTCGGATTTAATTATTGTTGCCGCGCGTCCATCCATGGGGAAAACCACCTTTGCGATGAACTTGTGTGAAAATGCGGCAATGACAGAAGAAAAACCGGTACTTATCTTCAGTTTGGAGATGCCAGGTAACCAAATTATGATGCGTATGTTGGCGTCACTATCTCGTGTCGACCAAACTCGCATTCGTACTGGGCAACTTGATGATGAAGATTGGGCGCGAATTTCAAGCACGATGGGTATTTTGATGGAAAAGCGCAACATGTACATCGATGACTCTTCGGGCCTGACTCCTACAGAGGTACGTTCACGTGCGCGCCGTATTTATCGTGAGCATGGTGGTTTAAGTTTGATTATGATTGACTACCTCCAATTGATGCGAGTTCCTGCTCTTTCTGATAATAGAACATTAGAAATTGCTGAAATTTCACGCTCACTCAAAGCGTTAGCAAAAGAGCTTAATGTTCCAGTAGTGGCGTTGTCACAGTTAAACCGTAGTCTTGAGCAACGTGCGGATAAACGCCCTGTTAACTCGGATTTACGTGAATCAGGATCTATTGAGCAAGATGCGGACTTGATTATGTTTATCTACCGCGATGAAGTTTATCACGATAACAGTGAGCTCAAAGGCGTTGCTGAGATTATATTAGGTAAGCAGCGTAACGGACCAATTGGTACCGTGCGCTTGACGTTTAATGGGCAGTGGTCGCGTTTCGATAACTATGCGGGGCCGGCTTATAACGACGAAGACTAAATCCTAGTCATAAATACTCGTCATATTTCGCGCTGTCGCGGTGTTGGCTTCATTCCCTAATCCTAGTCACATACTTTTGTATGCTCCTAGGATTAGCTCAATCGCCGCCTAGCGACAACGCAAACTATTTAGAGTGTTGGAACTAGCGTATTAAAATTAAATGATCCATAAAAATAATATCGAATGGAAATTGATATTTTTTAGCGTATAACAAATAGAGAACATATTGGGCTGCCAAAGGGCAGCTTAATTTTTAGCGGGTTTAGAGAAAAAGAACGAGGAAACAATGAAAGCGGCAACCGCATTGATAAACCGCCGCGCTCTGCGACACAACTTGCAACGGGTGAAAGAGATTGCGCCAAATAGCCGAATGATTGCAGTTGTCAAAGCAAACGCTTATGGTCATGGATTAGTAGGGGTTGGTCAGGCAGTAGAAGAGCTAGTGGATGGCTTTGGGGTGGCAAGGCTCAATGAAGCCCTACTATTACGGCAGCACGGTGTGGTAAAACCGATCGTGTTATTGGAAGGTTTTTTTGAACATTCTGACTTGCTGTTGATGGCAGAGCATCAGATTGACACGGTGATCCATTGTATTGAACAGCTTGAAATGCTTGAAGCTACCAAATTGCCTTATCCTCTGAAAGTTTGGATGAAATTGGATACCGGTATGCACCGCCTTGGTGTTCTTCCTAAAGATGCCGAAGACTTTTATCAACGCTTACAACGCTGCCAACAAGTTCAACTTCCTATCAATATTGTTAGCCATTTTTGCCAAGCGGACGCGCCTCATTTGCCGACAACTGAAAAACAAATTGCCTGTTTTAAACAGTTTATTGCTGGTAAAGAGGGGGAGAAATCCATTGCGGCCTCCGCGGGGATCTTGCTCTGGCCAGAAGCACATTATGATTGGGTACGCCCAGGGATCATGATGTACGGAGCATCTCCACAAGAAGGTAAAAGCGCAAAAGACTTCGGTTTACTTCCTGCGATGACACTAAAATCAACATTAATTGCGGTTAGGAAACATGCAGCAGGGCAATGCGTAGGTTACGGTGAAACATGGTGCAGTGATAAAGATACGCTGCTTGGGGTTGTTGCAATCGGCTATGGTGATGGTTATCCACGTAACGTACCTTCAGGTACACCCGTGTTAATTAATGGACGAAAAGTGCCTATTGTTGGGCGAATTTCCATGGATATGACAGTGGTGGATTTAGGGCTAAATGCCAATGATAAAGTGGGTGATGACGTTATTTTGTGGGGAAATCAACTGCCAGTTGAAGAAATTGCCACACAAACGGGCATTATCAACTATGAGTTGCTGACAAAGTTAACCTCTCGAGTTGCAATGGAATATGTAGACGAATAGCCAGCAAAGGGTTATTTTCAGGTAACAACGTAAAAATGACGTTAAATATGGTAAATCATCGCTTGGTTTATTTAGCGTAAAATAATGATTAGGAGATGTCCTGTGTTTGAACATGTAGATGCTTATCCGGGCGACCCAATTCTGTCGTTAATGGATGAATTTAATAAAGACACTCGTGAAAATAAAATTAATTTGAGTATTGGTCTTTACTACGATGGTGAAGGTAAAACCCCTGAGCTGGGTACTGTTGGAACGGCAAAAGCGACGTTAAGCCAATTGCCTGCGAGTGCATCCTTGTACTTACCTATGGAAGGTTTAAAAGATTATCGTACTGAATTACAAAAACTGGTATTCGGGGAAGATTGCCCGCTAATAGCACAGGAGCGTATTGCGACTGTCCAAACGATTGGTGGCTCTGGTGCATTGAAAATTGGTGCAGATTTTTTACATCAGTATTATCCAGACTCAGAAGTGTGGTGCAGTGACCCAACTTGGGAAAACCATGCCTCTATTTTTTCAGGTGCGGGTACAAAAGTGCATTATTACCCCTACTTTGATGAAAAAACCAAAGGCGTTAAATTTGATGAAATGTTGGCAACATTCAAAAAATTGCCAGCAAATAGCATCATTTTAATGCACCCATGCTGCCATAACCCAACAGGCTCCGACCTGACTCCTGCACAATGGGATGAAGTCACTAAAGTGGCATTAGAGTACAAGCTGATCCCATTCTTAGATATTGCTTATCAAGGTTTTGCAGAAGGCATCAATGAAGATGCCTATGCGATTAGAACAATGGTTAAAGCTGGCTTACCTGTGTTTGTCAGTAATTCATTCTCTAAAATCTTTGGTATCTACGGTGAGCGTGCCGGTGGACTATCCGTTATTTGCGAAAACCCAGATGAGCGCGACCGGGTATTAGGCCAGTTAAAAGCAGGTGTTCGCCGCTTATACTCAAGCCCGCCATCAAATGGCGCAAAAATTGTTGCAGCGGTATTAACCAATAGTGCAGAAAAAGCCAAATGGTTAGCAGAAGTGGAAGAGATGCGTTTGCGCATTTTAGACATGCGTACGGTACTGGTTGATGAGCTGAAAAAAGCATTACCAAACCACAATTTCGACCACTTATTAAAGCAACGCGGTATGTTCAGCTACACCGGTTTTTCTAAAGAGCAAGTTGCTCGTCTGAAAGATGAGTTTGCCGTTTATTTAGTCGGAACAGGACGTGTTTGTATGGCAGGCGTCAATCGCCATAATGTTAAACGCATTGTGGAAGCATTTGCGGCCGTTAGTTAATAACTCTTCGCTATCGTAATAATTATCAGGGAGCAAAATACTCCCTGATAATCTTCTTACTTATTTATTTTTTAATGGCCTTTCTACTTAGTAGCCGCGTTCTAAAATCGGTTTTAAGAACCTAGCGGTATGGGATTTTTTACATTCAGCCACTTCTTCTGGCGTGCCGGCAATTAAAATTTCACCGCCACCGCTACCGCCTTCAGGGCCTAAATCAACAATCCAGTCTGCCGTTTTAATTACATCAAGGTTATGTTCAATGACCACGATAGTATTGCCTTGGTCACGTAGCTGATGCAGAACCACTAACAGCTGTTGAATATCCGCAAAGTGTAGGCCAGTTGTTGGTTCATCCAAAATATAGATAGTTTGTCCTGTTCCGCGTTTAGATAACTCTTTAGCTAATTTCACACGCTGTGCTTCACCACCAGAGAGCGTCGTCGCTGATTGGCCGAGGCGGATATAGGATAAACCAACGTCCATCAGCGTTTGTAACTTACGGGCAAGGGCGGGTACGGCATCAAAAAATTCACGAGACTCTTCAATGGTCATATCCAGCACTTCATGGATATTTTTACCTTTATATTTAATTTCTAGTGTTTCGCGGTTATAGCGTTTGCCTTTACATTGGTCACAAGGGACATACACATCAGGTAAGAAGTGCATTTCAACTTTGATAACGCCATCACCTTGGCAAGCTTCACATCGCCCGCCTTTAACGTTAAAGCTAAAGCGCCCAGGGTTATAACCACGAGTTCGAGACTCAGGCACACCGGCAAATAATTCACGAACAGGTGTAAACACACCGGTATAGGTAGCAGGGTTGGAACGTGGTGTACGGCCTATTGGGCTCTGGTCAATATCAATGACTTTGTCAAAGTGCTCTAAGCCTTCTACATCCAAATAAGGGGCAGGGGTGATGGTGGTCGCCCCATTTAATTGGCGTTGAGCAATAGGGAATAGAGTGTCATTGATGAGCGTTGATTTACCGGAACCTGATACACCAGTAATACAAGTAAATAAGCCCACAGGAACTTTTAGCGTCACATTTTTTAGATTGTTGCCTTTGGCTCCAAATACCGTCAGCATTTTATCTTTATTAATTGGAACGCGTTTTTGCGGGATATCAATTCTGCGCTCACCGCTTAAAAATTTACCAGTGAGTGAATCTGGGTTTGCGACAATATCTTCCAGTGTTCCTTGGGCAACAATCTGCCCGCCATGTACCCCAGCACCGGGTCCGATATCAATGACATGGTCTGCGGCGCGGATCGCGTCTTCGTCATGTTCAACGACGATCACGGTATTTCCTAGATCACGAAGATGGATTAATGTTTCAAGTAAGCGGTCATTATCCCGTTGGTGTAAGCCAATTGAAGGTTCGTCAAGAACATACATCACTCCCACTAAACCAGCACCAATTTGGCTGGCTAAACGAATGCGTTGTGCTTCACCACCAGACAAGGTGTCAGCAGAACGTGAAAGTGTCAGATAATTAAGCCCAACATTGACGAGAAATTTCAGGCGATCGCCAATTTCTTTTAAAACTTTTTCTGCGATTTGAGCGCGCTGACCTGTGAGTTTTAGGTTCTGGAAAAATTCCATTGCGTGGCCAATGCTGTAATCTGCGATTTCAGGCAATGTCGTATTTTCAACAAATACAAAGCGCGCTTCTTTACGTAAGCGAGTCCCATGGCAAGAAACACATGGGCGGTTGCTGATATATTTCGCTAATTCTTCACGGACAGCCGTTGATTCTGTTTCTTTATAACGGCGTTCCATATTATTGAGCACGCCTTCAAAAGGGTGTCGGCGCACGGTGATGTCACCACGATCATTACGGTATTTAAACTCAATCGCTTCTTTGCCTGAGCCGTATAAAATAATTTTTTGAATAGCAGGGCTTAAGGTGTCGTAAGGCGCTTCCACATCAAATTTATAATGCTCAGCTAATGACATCAGCATCTGAAAATAGTAAAAATTACGGCGATCCCAACCCCGAATTGCACCACCCGCGAGTGAGATTTCAGTATTTTGAATGACTCTTTCGGGGTCAAAAAACTGCTGAACACCTAAGCCATCACAGCTCGGACAGGCGCCTGCAGGGTTGTTAAAAGAAAATAGGCGAGGTTCAAGTTCCACCATGCTGTAGCCGCAAACGGAACAGGCAAAATTGGCAGAAAAAACCAGTTCTTCTGCATTGGCGTCATCCATATCTGCAACAATTGCGGTACCGCCAGACAGTTCTAATGCAGTTTCAAAGGATTCAGCTAAACGCTGAGCGATATCATCACGAATTTTAAAACGATCGACAATCACTTCAATCGTATGTTTTTTCTGTAATTCGAGCTTTGGCGGGTCGGATAGATCGCAAACTTCCCCATCAATTCGGGCACGGATATAGCCTTGGCTGGCTAAGTTATCGAGTAACTTAACGTGCTCCCCTTTACGTTCTTTAACGACAGGCGCAAGTAGCATCATTCGGCGATCGGTGGGCTGAGCCAGAACATTATCGACCATCTGGCTAACAGTTTGAGCCGCAAGAGGTATGTCGTGATCAGGGCAGCGAGGTTCACCAACACGTGCAAATAATAACCGCAGATAGTCATGAATTTCTGTGATGGTTCCGACTGTCGAACGTGGGTTATGTGAAGTGGATTTTTGTTCAATTGAAATTGCAGGGGATAACCCTTCAATATGGTCGACATCCGGTTTCTCCATTAAAGAAAGAAACTGGCGAGCATAAGCAGATAAAGATTCAACATAACGGCGCTGACCCTCTGCATACAGGGTATCAAAAGCTAAAGATGACTTCCCTGAACCAGATAACCCAGTAATAACAATGAGTTTGTCGCGAGGGATGATGAGATTGATGTTTTTCAGATTATGCGTGCGTGCGCCGCGGACTTCGATATTATCCATTTACCACTTCCCGGATGATTTGATATTGAACAATCGCAAGAGACTATTATCACATATTTATGGCTGAATGGATATACAGTATTTCCTATTCGTCATATTTCAAACCGTGGCGTTGTTGGCTGCTCTCAGTTACGCAAGTCACATACTTTTGTATGCTCCCTACGATATCTTCGCTTGCCGCCTAGCCACTGTTTGAACTATTTAGAGTAAGATTTTAATGGTGAAACAAAAAAACAGAAAAACAGCGATCTGAATTTATCGAAAAGATAGATGCGGTGTGCATTATTTTGTGTCTATACTGACAAAAGCACTATGAAATTTCACTAAAAGCTGGAAAGCGTTTCGCAAATTAACAAGCTCAATTTCAATTATTGGTGCAAATCAGCTCTGTCGTGGTAAACTTCACGGCTAATCCAGAGATTAAAATTCAATGCATCAGGAGTAATAAATGGCCAGCAGAGGCGTAAATAAAGTAATTCTTATCGGTAACCTAGGACAAGATCCAGAAATCCGTTATATGCCTAACGGCGGAGCTGTGGCAAACCTGACTCTGGCAACTTCTGAAAGTTGGCGTGACAAGCAAACCGGCGAGATGCGTGAAAAAACCGAATGGCACCGCGTGGTTATTTTTGGCAAACTTGCTGAAGTCGCTGGTGAATACCTGAAGAAAGGTTCACAAGTCTATATCGAAGGTTCTCTGCAAACACGTAAATGGCAAGACCAAAGTGGTCAAGACCGTTATACGACAGAAGTTGTTGTGAATATCGGTGGCTCAATGCAAATGTTAGGTGGCCGTGGTGGTGATGCATCTTCACAAGGTCAGGGTGGCCAAGGTGGTTGGGGTCAACCTCAGCAGCCACAAGCAGCACAGCAATTTAGTGGCGGCGGAGCCCCTGCAGCACGTTCATCAGCGCCTGCTCCACAAACTAATGAACCACCAATGGATTTCGATGACGATATTCCGTTCTGACGGTTATCTGAGACCTATTTTTGTTAAGTTTGATCATTTAAATTAAATATAACAAAGATTTGAGATAAAAGTTTACAGTGCGGCTTGTAAGGCCTGATTTCGATATTCAATCGGAGTCAGGCTTTTTAGTTTGGCGTTGGCCCATTTGGTATTGTAATACTCTATATATTCGTCAATTTTTCAGTTAGTTCATCGGTATTTTGAAAATTATGTCAATGGTACATTTCTGGTTTTAATAGTCCGAATATGTTTCCAGTAGTATCGAAGTGGATTTTACCAGTCACAACGTCCGTTACATAGTCAATGGATTGGTCAAAAACATACCTGCTAACTATAAGGTAGACTACCAACGAATGTTTGGTAATCAATAAGTCTGAAAGCTTTTCTTACTTGATCTCCCTCCCAGATCCTATATATTGACATTTTGGTATTTTTTCGACATTGGTGAAAAATCTCGTCATGAGTGACCCCATATTGACTATAAAAGACATGGCCGATTACCTCAAGGTGAATGAACGGACCATATACCGTTTGGCCGCAAGTGGTGAACTACCAGGCTTTAAAGTGGGTAACTCCTGGCGATTTAAACAAAGCGAGCTGGAGCAATACATCGCCGCTCAGCACAACCGTGCAAGTGTGAGTGAAGCCATTAAATCAACAGACAGTAGTTCAGACGACAACTAGGAATTCGGCCCGATGGCATAACTGGAAAACATCGAAGCAATTGAAAAACGCCTGTGAAAATCTGCTGATGCCCTAAAGCCCGTGACCAGCTACTACTCAAACTGATGTTATGAGTAGCGAGCTAACCATGTAAATCAAGGAGTGATCATGAATCGAGCCCAAGCCCAACAATTACTAAAAGCTGCCTTAGCTAATCCTGCCGCCGAATTCCGCGATGGCCAATGGGAAGCTATTGATGCATTGGTGAATCATCGTCAAAAGCTGTTAGTGGTGCAGCGCACCGGTTGGGGTAAAAGTTCGGTTTATTTTATTAGCACCAAAATATTCCGTGATCGGGGGATGGGACCGACTATTATTGTTTCGCCTTTGTTAGCTTTGATGCGTAACCAGATCGAATCGGCGCAGCGTTTGGGTATTGTCGCCGAGACCATGAACTCAAGCAATCAAAACGATTGGCAGGCGGTGACCCAGCGGGTTCTGAATAATCAAATCGATTGTTTGTTGATTTCCCCTGAGCGCTTGGCCAACGACAACTTTATCCAAACCGTGTTACAACCCATTGCCGATCGTATCGCTCTGATGGTGATTGATGAAGCGCATTGTATTTCGGACTGGGGTCATGACTTTCGCCCCGATTACCGTCGAATCGTGAATATTCTTCGCCAGTTGCCTGCCAATACGCCGGTACTGGGGACTACAGCAACAGCTAATAACCGTGTAGTTGAGGATATTCAAACTCAGCTTGGAACTATTCAAATCCATCGAGGCCAGTTGATCCGAGAAAGCCTTGCATTGCAGACTATGATATTGCCCGATCAGGCTTCTCGATTGGCTTGGTTGGCGCAGGTGATACCTACATTACCGAGCACAGGTATCGTTTACACCTTAACAGTACGGGATGCCGAACAGGTAGCTGAATGGTTAAGTGATAATGGCATAGACGCCAGAGCTTATCACGGTAGCGTTAAAGCAGATGGTTTTGAAAATAGCAACTTATATCGACAGCATCTGGAAGAACTGCTGCTCAATAACCGGTTAAAGGTATTAGTAGCTACCACAGCCTTGGGGATGGGCTACGACAAACCGGATTTAAGTTTTGTTATTCACTATCAAGCGCCGGGCTCTATTGTTGCCTATTATCAGCAGGTAGGGCGCGCCGGTCGTGGTATTGATTATGCTGTAGGGGTGTTGATGTCCGGTGTTGAAGATCAGGATATTCATGAATTTTTCCGCGACTCGGCTTTTCCTTCAGAGGAGCATGTTAATGAGATCTTGTCAGTTCTAGAGCAGAACGATGGTATGTCGATCCGTAGCATTGAGGAGCAAACCAACCTTCGGCATGGCCAGATTGAAAAAGTATTAAAGCTGCTGAGCGTGGAAAACCCTGCACCTGTCATTAAAGACGGAAGTCGTTGGGTTAGAACACCGGTTCGTTACCAAATGGATCATGCCCGAATTACTCACTTAACCGGGCAGCGGGAGAACGAATGGCAAGAGGTTCAGGCATATTTGAATGATACTGGCTGCAAAATGACTTTTCTGCGCCGGGCGCTGGATGATCTCGATCCTACGCCTTGCAATAAATGTTCATCTTGCCTAGGGCAGGCCGTCATCAATACTCCGATTGATCCTGCTTTGGTGCATCGTGCAGGTACCTTCCTTAAGCACGCGGAAATGGTGATTACCCCTAAAGCACAAGTGGCGGCCAATTCCTTTCTGGATTACGATTTTCATGGTAATCTACCCCAGCAACTTCGCGCACAAGAAGGCCGTGTTTTATCCCGCTGGGGGGATGCTGGCTGGGGTAGTACGGTTGCTGACAACAAGCATGCCGGGCGTTTCAGCGATGAGTTGGTTGAAGCTATGGCGGAAATGTTTCTTCAGCGCTGGCAGCCGGATCCTGCACCACAGTGGGTGTGCTGCGTGCCATCGCGTAATCATCCTGAACTGGTACCGGATTTTGCTTGTCGTTTGGCTGCACGATTGGGGCTACCGTTCGTGGATGCAGTTAGCAAAGTTAAAAACAACCAGCCGCAAAAAGGCCAGCAGAACCGTTTCCATCAATGTCGCAATCTGGATGGAGCGTTTGCTGTGGCTCAATGTCATCAGGGACAGCCAGTTTTGCTAGTGGATGACGTAGTCGATTCCGGCTGGACGCTGACGGTCATTGCGGCACTCTTACAGCAAGCAGGCAGCGGGGTGGTTTATCCTGTGGCACTCGCTTCATCTTCGGTGAAAGACTCATGATTGAATCCACTCTATTGTCACCCACGGCACAAGCGACCTTACTGTTGACCAGTTATTTTTCGAAAACCAGTAGCGAAGCTGCTAAGCCACTGACTAATACGGAGTGGGGGCGCTTTGCCTTATGGCTAAAAGAAAAGTCCACCACACCCGCCGACTTGTTGATGACTGATCCGAAAACATTGCTGCATGGTTGGCATGATGCGCGTGTCAGTATAGAGAGGATCATTGAATTATTAAGTCGTGGCCATAGCCTCGCATTGGCCATGGAAAAATGGCAACGGGCTGGTCTCTGGGTTGTGACTCGCTCAGATCCAGAATATCCAAAACGCCTAAAACAACGGTTGAAAACCGATTGTCCGCCGGTGTTATTTGGCTGCGGTAATAAATCCTTGTTAAATGCAGGCGGCTTAGCGGTTATTGGCTCTCGCAATGCCAGCGAGTCTGATCTGGCCTTTACTGAACAGGTAGGAGCGAAAGCAGCAACAGAGGGCATAGCTATTGTTTCTGGTGGTGCACGGGGGGTCGACGAAACGGCAATGCAGGGTGCCATCAAACAAGGTGGAGTGGTGATCGGTATTATGGCTGATAGCTTGCTAAAAGCATCAACCAGCAGCAAGTGGCGAAAAGGGGTAATGGATGGTCATACTGTATTGGTATCTCCTTTCTACCCTGAGGCAGGATTCAGTGTAGGTAACGCGATGGCTCGCAACAAATATATCTATTGCCTTGCGGATAGCTCTCTGGTGATTCACTCGGGCAAAAAAGGCGGTACACTAAACGGTGCAGAAGAAAATCTGAAAAAAGCATGGGTGCCGCTGTGGGTTAAACAAACGACTGATAAAGATGCCGCGAATGCCGATTTGGTTGCCAAAGGTGGCCGTTGGCTGGAGGCAGACTCTCAAGCCTTCACTATTTCCAATTTAATGAGTAATGAAGGTGGCTGCGAGAGTCAGCTAGATGGGCAGATGGGTGATCTATTTTCCATGCCAGCGCAGTCGGAATTATTTTCTGAGCCTGAGTCTAATCTTAAGCCACAATCTGAACTTGAAGAAGACCCTACCGAGTCAGAGAATGAGGTAGCCGCTAAAAATCAGGAAAATATTGAGGCTATTTCAGAGCAGATTACCGAAAATGAGGCTGTGCCAGCAGGAGCTGTCGATTTTTATCAGGTGTTTACCTCTGAGCTTCAGCGTTTTGCTGAAGAGGCAGTTGCCTTTGATGAACTGGTTGAAATTACACAGCTTCATAAGACCCAGTTAACTGAATGGTTGAAACGTGCTGTTGATGATGGTGTGGTGAAGAAGCTCAATCGTCCGGTACGTTATCAAGTTAAGAATAAGGAATAGAGGAATTTATTCATAAGTATGAATAAATAAACTCTGGTTCAGGAAGTCATCGCAGTATAGTAGCCTGATTGTGGCTCCACAGTTAGTTGAGTAAAAATACTAAGGTTTAACATAGAGTTGATGGTAATAGTGGGAAATGAATTTTTTCGTCGGGACCTTACTAGAATGTGATTCAATGTTTGTTAAAAACAGCCCGCCTTCGAATACTTACCTATTTGATTTTGAGGGAGCAGTCTGAGTTGAAAAAGTGCTGTTAATGAAAGTGTCAAGATTCTATCTTTACTCTTGGGACAAATACTCCCTGAGTACCTGCTCAGAAAGTTGATAATATTAGGATTAGCTTATCGGTTTTTTCTTACTTTACGTAAACTACTGTTCTAATTTGTTTATTCATTAGAGTGAAAAAATAAAGAAAAATGTTACAAGTATATGTCCAGAAAACTATTTTTATTAATATGGTAAACTAAATATAAAACTAAAACCTTAAGGGTTTATTAATTTTAAATTAAGAATTTCTTAAATGAATGGAAAATAAAAAAGCTCCTGTAATTAACTTACATGGAGCTTTGTATTGGTCGTGTTATTAAAAAAGAGAATGTAAATTTTATTTTCATAATAGCGTATTAAGCTACTTTAGGTTCCAGTAGTAATGGGTCATTTTGACTTTCACCGGACAGTCGGTAGATTGATGGTGATGTACCTAAATAAGCTCTAAATCGCTTCGCAAAAGATTGCTGGGAGTCAAATTGGTATTTTAATGCAATATCAATAACCTGGAGTTCAGTGGAGCATAGGTCTTTAGCGGCTTCACAGATCCTCCTTCGGCGAATATATTCACCTAAAGGCATACCAACGACTTTTCTAAATACTCTTTGTAAATGCCATTTTGTATATCCTGATTTTAGTGCGATATCATCAAGTAATAGACGACTGGTTAAGTTCATTTCAATCCAAACTAATATTTCATTAACAACTGTAGATTGAAATTCTGTGTATTTCCCATTACAGGGAACAGGGATTTCTTTATACATAATATCTTCCTATTAGTTACTTTTTAATCTTATCCCTCATTCAGTCAATAGCCAATAAATAAATAGTAAACAAAGTTGAATACAGTTTGTTAATTGGCAAAATAGACAAAATACCGATTTTAAATTAGTTTATAGCCAGTGGAGTTTATCTTAAGAAAATATATTTATAGGGTTAATGGCTGACAATATAGGTAACGATTATACTCTCGAGTATAAAATAACGGTATAATGGCAAAAGTTATCATTGATGGCTTGGGATAAATTTCCGTAACATGAAAAAAACTCATCAAAATCGTAGTGGATCACTCATTGCTTGCACTTTAGCCCTTTTATGAGCTTCATAGGTATGTGGTAATAAGTTAGTAGTGCTGATTATATTAATCATATGATACCGCAGAAAATAATGTATTTTTCTCCATTAACCGCAGTCCCAATAACCACCAACCACAGAAAGAATAATCGCATTTTTGAAGATAAATAATGCAAGTGTTATGGTTAACCACCAAATGGATTTTGGCATATATCCCTCTGTTTATTAATTAAAAATAAATTAGCTAATGTTTCCATCAAGGGCGAAATCCCTTGCGTTGGAGCAAAGGATACAACTTGAAGTTAACTTTAAGTCAAGGTTTTTTTGGGATTTTGAATGGTGATTAATTCTATATTTTTTTATTTTGCTAGATAATATCTCTGAGTGAGTGGAGTGTGATGAATGTCGCAATTACCATTCCTTTGGAATAAAACAAGAAAAAATGATTGTCATGCTGGGAAATTTATGTTTTCTTAAGAAAAGAAATTGAAAAACAATAATCAAATAAATTAGACAGACTAAACAGGAAGAACCCGTGAACATGACTATTAATCACTCAAACCTACTACTAACCGCGCCACGTGCCGCGGTGGTCGTGCGTGTGGTGGTGGTCGTGGGCTTAGCGCCGTAACGGGTACAAATCAACGCAGATTTAGAAACCCCGCCGGCGCAAACCGAGCGGGGTTTTTTATCACTTCTCGCTCAAGTCCGCAGGCTAGCAAAGGATAATTATGATGAGCGAATCGGGCACCACAACACCACATAAAACCCGCTTTACGGGCGCAGAATTAATCGTACATTTACTGGAAAAACACGGTATTACCATCGTTTCTGGCATTCCAGGGGGAGCGGCTTTGCCTTTTTATGATGCATTAGGCCAAAGCCAAAAAATCCGTCACATACTGGCTCGCCATGAGCAAGGTGCAGGTTTTATTGCTCAGGGAATTGCGCGTACCACAGGGAAAGCTGCGGTTTGTATCTCTTCAAGTGGACCTGGGGCAACAAACTTAGTGACGGCTATTGCCGATGCAAAACTGGATTCTATCCCGTTGGTTTGCATTACGGCTCAAGTTTCTTCGTCAATGATTGGCACAGATGCTTTCCAAGAGGTTGATACCTATGGCATTTCGATTCCAGTAACGAAACATAATTATTTGGTTCGTAATATCAATGAATTGCCACAAGTGATTTGTGATGCTTTTCGTATTGCAGAGTCAGGCCGCCCTGGACCTGTTTGGATTGATATTCCAAAAGATGTTCAAACTGCCACAATTGAACTAACTGAAATACCAGAAGTATTACCGAAAGATAAAGCGCCTGCTTTTGACATGGAAAAAGTTCTGCAAGCGGCTGAAATGATTAATAACGCGAAACGTCCAGTCTTGTATTTTGGTGGTGGGGTGATTAGTTCCGATTCCACAGAAACCGCAATCGCCTTTGCGGAAAAAGCCTCATTGCCAACCACCATGACCTTAATGGCACTTGGTACTATCCCGATGAGACACCCGTTATATTTAGGTATGTTAGGTATGCACGCTGCGGCGAGTACTAACATGATAATGGAAGAATCGGATCTATTGATTGTTATTGGTGCTCGCTTTGATGATAGGGCGATAGGTAAAGCTGAGAAATTTTGCCCTAACGCGAAAATCATCCATGTGGATATTGATAAAGCAGAAATCAGCAAAATTAAGCGTCCAGATATCGCTATTCATGCAGATGCAGGACAAATATTGGAATTGTTATTGCCTTTGGTTGAACGTAATGAGCGCACTGATTGGATGGCGCAAGTCAATCAATTAAAAGAGAAATACCCACTGAATTTCAGTGATGCGGATAACCCGCTGAATCACTATGGCTTAGTTCTGTCTACAGCACGTGCAGCAGGTGAAGATGCCATTGTGACAACGGATGTTGGTCAGCACCAAATGTGGGCAGCTCAAGCTTATCCTCTGTCTCGTCCACGTCAATGGCTGACATCAGGCGGGTTAGGTACCATGGGGTTTGGTCTGCCTGCTGCGATAGGCGCGGCGTTAGCAAAACCTGAAAAAACGATAGTGTGCTTCTCTGGTGATGGCAGTTTGATGATGAATATTCAAGAACTGGCAACCGCAGCGGAACATCAGTTAAATATCAAAATCATTTTAATGAATAACCAAGCATTAGGAATGGTTCATCAACAACAAGATTTATTTTTTGAAAACCGCATATTTGCTGCAGCTTATCCGTACCAAACTGACTTTATCAAAATTGCGGCAGGGTTTGGTTTGCAAACTTGCGATTTAAATAATGAAGCAGACCCTGAAATGGCGTTAGAAGCGATAATGAATACCAAAGGTCCATGTTTGATCCATGCCTTGATTGATGTTAATCAGAAGGTATATCCAATGGTTCCACCGGGTGCAGCTAACATTGATATGATTGGAGCGTAATTATGGTATTTGAACATCATCCGATTGCTTTAGAGCTAATTGTTCGTAACCACCCAGGTGTAATGTCACATATTTGTGGTTTATTTGCCCGTAGAGCATTTAACGTTGATGGCATTCTCTGTATGCCGATTAAAGATAAAGATGAAAGCCGTATATGGCTATTAGTACAAAAAGATGAGCGCTTGTCGCAAATGATTAACCAAGTTGAAAAACTAGAAGATGTTCGAGAAGTACGCTTTAGTGATGATTTGAGTCTTTTCGAAACAATGCAAAATTATTTACAGTAATTCTGAGATTAAGTTTTATGACCGAATAGCCCATTCAACTGTGTGGGCTATTTTTGTTTGATATTTAATCATAGTGATAAATGGGGTTTCCTAAAGAGAACGATGATGGTATAAATTCAGTTGCTGAACAATAATTTTTCGAATGTATTGTGGGTTTCTATTTGGTAAATTGAATAACAAACAGGTATGAATCTATGCAAAATAACATCTATTTATCGAACACTTATCAGTATGAAATCGAAACTTCCTTACTGGCGCAAGGAGGAGATGATGAGGGTTATTGGGTTGCTTTAAAAGATAATATTTTCCACCCACAGGGTGGTGGACAACCCATGGATACTGCTTGGGTGAATGATATCGCTGTTCGCATTAAGAAACACTCAAGTGGTTTAATTGTGGCATACTTACCAGAAAATGTCATTTTGAGCCAAGATAGCAATGTGGTTGCAAGGGTCGATAAGGAAAAACGTCAGCGTTATGCGGCGCTACATACCGCTGGTCACTTGTTGAATTGGGAATTACGTCGCTTTGGTTGGCTTGCACAAAAAGGCCATCACTTTCCTGATGAATCACGGGTGGAATTTAGCATGATGGAAGGGGATGTCACACCTTTTGAAGAGCTAGATAGCCAATACATTGAAGATATTGTTAACCAAAGCCTTCATAGTGGGCGAGCCGTTGCAATAAAGCAAAAGGGGGATTTGCGGATCAGCTATATCGACCAAACTGAAGAAATGCCTTGTGGTGGAACACATGTTTCTTCGCTAGATAACATTCAGCATTTTTCAATTAAGTCGATGAAATTTAAAAAGGGGACGTTGCGCATTAGTTATGATGCACAACATGCCGCAATTTAAACGCTATCACTAAGGTGAGAGTAAGTCATGACGACGGTTGCTTGAAGCTCTCCCTCCATACAGAGATAACTATGTGGGAAATCACCACTGAAAGCATAAAAATCCCCCGCTTCTAAGACGATATTTTGGTCGTCATGCAGCCGTAACATGAGTGAGCCAGAATTCACCATAATGTGTTCGTGGGTTCCACTCATATGGGCGGGGCTATTAATGATAGCGCCTCTTTTCATGGTTAATTGCCAAATTTCAGAGATATTTCCCATGCTAATGCGAAACTTAAACTGTTGTGAATACTCTTTTTCATTGGGAGTGGCTTTGAGAAAATAGGGATAGGCCTCATGTTGCCGTGTAAACAGATCGCTTAGTGGAAAGCGCAGGGCAATGGCAATCGACTCTAATGTATCAATGCGTGGGTTTGAATCGCCAGATTCCAACTTGGATAAAGCCGCTTTCGAGATCCCCGATAGACGAGATAGCTCGTTTAGTGAAAGATCTCTTGCTTGCCTAAGTAAACGAATTTTTTGCCCGATTTTTAAATTAATTTTTTTATCCACAATGTGTCTTTACCTGAATTTTAATTTATTGTGCTAGTTCTGTATCACTCAGTGAAGCAAATTATACACTCTTAGTTGTATATTGTATTTAAAGTGGCTATTTTGTTTTTTGATATAGATTTGAAATTTAAAATCCGACAAAAATAAAACTATTTTCTGTATTTGAAAGAACCTATAGTGAGGACGTTAAAAAACGTCTGGAGTTAAGGTCATGCCGTTTGAATTATTATCATTAGAAATGGCGATTTGTTTCTCAACGCTACTTTTTGCTTATTTGGTTTTTGGTATGGCGGGGTTTGGTTCGGCCCTCATAGCAACCCCTGTGTTAGCCATGTATTTGCCATTAAATATGATTGTTCCAATTCTTGCGCTAATTGATCTAACCGCCGCAGTTTTGAACTTATTTAAAGATGGTAAAAATGCAGATTATCAGGAAATTAAATGGATAATTCCATTAATGATAGTAGGGAGTTTAGTTGGCGCTGCGATTTTATTAAAAACACGCCCCGATATACTCGTATTATTACTTGGGTTATTTGTTGTAGGTTATGTATTACACGCATTCTTTTCTAAAAAATCAAAATTACCCTTTTCAAAGGCATTGGTTGTCCCATTTAGTTTAGTGGGCGGTGTTTTTAGTGCTTTATTTGGTAGTGGTGGTTTTATCTATGCCATGTATTTATCGAGCCGAATTGAAGATAAACAACGTTTTCGACTCACTCAAATGACGTTAATTGGGTTTAGCACGCTAACTCGAGTGGTGATATTTTTGGTGATGGGAGTGTATCTCAATTTGGATATTTTATTGATTGCCTTAGCTTTTTCTCCTGCTATGTTAATCGGTACGTGGGTTGGGCGGCATATAATATTAAAAATTTCACGTGAAAGTTTTTTAAAATTTATTAATGTTATTATTTTATTATCAGGTATTGCTCTGCTTTATCGATACTTTTTCGTCCTTTAAGTATTTAGAATATTAAAAATAGTTTTATAAAGATAAATAGCAGAATATATAGGTCGTGTTACAATCATCGCGAACATTATTGGTTTTACTAATAATGATGTGGTTTTTTATTTCTAATAACAATCTATTTTATGGAGTTAAAGTCTGTTGTTTTGTTAAAAAGAAACAGATTAATTTCAACATGAGCTCTGATAATCAGCGTTTACAACATTTTCGTCGTTCCCCATCCTTTGCTATTTTTACCATTACAATGAGTATTGCTGTCATTGGTATCGTTATTGGGCTAAGTATTCCAATGGTAGCGCTTAGGCTAAATAATTATGGTATCAATGAGTTGTATATTGGCATTATTTCAGCGGCACCTGCATTAGGCATGTTTTTAATTGCACCTGTCGTTCAACGTATTGTGCGTTGGTCAGGTAAGCGAAAAGCAATGCTATTAGCAACGATTGTTTCTGCCATTAGCTTATTACCATTATTGAGCACGTTACCTCTTTGGTTATTATTTCCGTTACGGTTAGTAACAGGCTTGGCGAGTGGTGTGCTGATTTGCTTGGGTGAAACGTGGATTAACGAATTATCGCCTGAAAATAAACGGGGCCGTATTTTGGCAATTTACACCACTGTATTTACAGTAAGCCAGCTACTCGGGCCTTCCTTTATTGCTTATTATGGTGTGGAAGATAAATCCCCTTTATTGATTTGTACGTTGATCCATTTAATCTCTGTGGCGCTATTTATTTTAATGGACCAAAAAGTCGGTGATCGTTTAGCCGAAAATGCCGAAAAATCTAATTTTTCAATTGTTCAATTTGTGAAAATTGCACCGGGTATTTGTGGTGGAATTTTATTTTTTGCCTTTTTTGATGGAACCATTTTATCGATATTCCCAATTTATGGCATGGGAATGGGGCATACAGAGGCGGTTGCCGCGTTAATGATTAGCGCCATTCTTGCTGGGGATGCCATTATGCAACTTCCTTTTGGCTGGCTAGCAGACCATATGAATAGAGAAAAATTGTACCGAATCTGTGGCATTATCACACTTGCAGCCAGTCTATTATTGCCTTTCCTTATAACTCAACCTTATCTGATTTGGATATTACTGTTTGTCTTAGGGGCGACAGCAGGGGCAATTTATACTATTGCGTTGGTGCAAATCGGCCAATATTTCAAAGGGAACGAGTTGATCATTGCTAATGCTGCGGCTGCCATGCTGTGGGGAATTGGTAATTTATCAGGGCCACTACTTGCGGGAATTGCGACTTCAATCTCACCTGTAGGCTTACCGGTGTTATTGGTTCTGTCTGTGACTGTATTTTTATGGTTCACTCGAGAAAAATACAGTGCCCAAAAAGTTGAGCAAGTTACCCAATAAGCTCATTTGCGGTGCTCTACTCAGTCAGCGAGCACCGCAAATAAATTACTCAATAACTTTATACACAACGAGGTTTTCTCGGAATTCATCCGGCCGATGATTGTGCCAGAATAATTCCATGCCTTGCGGTGCTGGTTTAATCGTTTTTGAGAGTACAATTAGCCAGCGGCATTGTTCCGGTTTTTCAAACCGGTCTTGGCGTTGATGTAATACCCCAGTGTAGTAGTAGAGCATCGGCGCTTCAGATTCACCAATATTATCAGATGCCATACAATCATTTTCTGTAAATTGGCCAGTTAAATGCTGGTCTAAATCGACAAAAACCCCTTCGAAACCTTTTGCATAGTCTATCCACCCCAAAAATAAGGTTAAAATTATCCCCCAAACGGCACATAAGCCTAATAACCAGTTTTTCATCATCTGAAAAGCAGGTGGCATAAGGTTTGGAATAATTTTATTGCGTAAAAACCATACCAATGTAATCAACAGAGCACAGATAAATACAACGGGAGAAAATGACATTTGGTAGCTCATGGGGAGCCAGCGACCAAATGGAGCTAGCCATTCTTGCTGATAGCCAGCCAAAGAGATGAAATAGCAGGCCCATAAAAAAAGAATGAGTGCAGACCATAAAACAGCTGCAAAGCGGGCAATATTATTGAGGAGCTTTTCTGGGAAACAAAATAGTGTCTGGGTTCCTAATATGGCAATGGGGGCAATAAAAGGCAGTAAATATAACGCCCGACCAGAAGCTGAAATCTGTAAAAAAACAATACCTAATAAAGGAAATAGCGCTAATAGAAACTCGTTAGAATTCAATAAACGCTTAACTGGGTGCCTTAGAAAATAAGCAACCGCCAGTAAACCAGACGGAAAGGCAAATAAGGAAACCGCTGCTGGGATACGAGTTAAATTGGCTTTTGCCCCTAATTTTTCAACCGAAAAACCAAAGAAGCGACCGATATTATTTTCCCAAAACCATACGATAAACAAATCAGGGTGTTGAAGGTACAGTTGGATAGGCCAAGGTAAAATCGCGATAAAGGCAATTAACCCTGCAGTTAAGCTGTATAACCAAAACTGCTTAGTTCGGCACTGGGCGAGAAAAATTGGCGATAAAAATAGGCAAATCCAGAGAACACCTGGGATGAAAACGCCCTTTGACAGCATGGTGACGATGGTTCCAAGAGATAACCAAAGTGCAGACATGTGCATTTTTTGTTGTTGTATCAGCCCCAATAACCCGTACAAGCCAATAGTCGCCCCTGCCATTAGCGCAACATCGGTAAACATATCATGGCTATGCCTGATAATGCCGGGAGCGCAGGCATACAGTGCAAAAGCAACCCAAATACGGGTATCGGTGAAGTCTTTGGCATGGAAAAAACGGCGCGCTAAAAGAATAAAAAATGAAAAATTGATAACCGAAAAAATTAAGCTTGCACTACGAGCTGCATCATAAAGTGGCATCAGATTTGAAAGTAAATGAGAGGTAATAGTTGCAACCCAATAATAAAGCGGAGGTTTTTCCATAAATGGCTCACCCGCATTTGTGGGAACTAACCATTTACCTGTTTCATACATAGTGTGAATAATACCAAAACTATAATTTTCATCTTGCTTCCAAGGGCTATGACTATATATTCCTGGTAACAAATACATAGCAAGAAAACCAATAAAGAGTAATAAAATACTCCGCTGCAATATGATTAATGGTGCATTATTATTTGGCATTTTAATGTGTTTTTACTAAATTAAATTGAAACTATAACTGCAGTTGATAATAATTGAGATTATATACTTAAATATATATTTACTCAGTGGTTGATGGCTGTTTTTTTATAAAAAACAATAGGAAATGTATTTTTAGGTACATTTTTAAATGACACATATTACCACCAATAAATAAATTTTCAGCTATTCGTTTTGTAAGAGGATGTTCTAGAATTATATCAAAAAAATAACCGTACTCTTTAAACAGAGACTATATGAAAGGTATTTAGCTATTCTTACGTAACGTAAATGTAACGAAAAATAATCATTATTTAAAAATAATGTTCATTGCATAATAATCTGTATGTTTGGGTATTAAAAAAGATCAAGCAGGCAAGAAATGCTAAAAATGCTTGATCATTTCCCCTATTTAGAATGATAATTGCACCCCTCACAATATGTTTTATTCTAATTTTAAAGCCAAACGATTGCGTAACTGTTTTCATTGGGGTTTTTCCCCAGTTAGTTTGTTTTTTTCTGAAAAACGTAATCGTTTACGTCAATGTATAGGTTAGTTGTTAGCAGTATTTGAGAGCTTTCGTTTTCCATTAACAGCAGAGGTATACCATGTCAGGCCAACAGGCTTCATCCAGTTGCAAATTGGATTCATTTTTTAAGATAACAGCGCGCGGTTCTTCTGTTCGCCGTGAAATCATTGCAGGGTTAACCACATTCTTAGCGATGGTTTATTCTGTCATCGTTGTACCTGGCATGTTAGGGCAAGCAGGGTTTCCTCCAACCGCGGTCTTTATTGCAACTTGCTTAGTGGCGGGTTTTGGTTCTTTGTTGATGGGGTTATGGGCCAACTTACCGATGGCAATTGGTTGTGCAATTTCACTTACTGCATTTACGGCATTCAGTCTGGTGCTAGGCCAGCAAATTAGCATTCCTGTGGCACTGGGCGCTGTATTCTTAATGGGGTGTTTATTCACCATTATTTCGGTTACAGGTATTCGTAGTTGGATTTTACGCAATATGCCAATGGGGATTGCACATGGTACAGGTATTGGTATCGGTTTATTTTTACTGTTGATCGCAGCGAATGGGGTAGGTTTAGTGATCAAAAACCCAAATGCCGGCCTGCCTGTTGCTCTAGGTGAATTTACGTCTTTCCCTGTCTTGATGTCACTCATTGGGTTAGCGGTCATTTTTGGTTTAGAAAAACGTCGTGTTCCGGGTGGCGTACTCCTTGTTATTATTGCGATTTCAATTATTGGTTTAATTTTTGATCCTGCGGTGAAATATCAGGGCTTCTTCAAGTTGCCTTCATTGGGTGATGATGGGCTCTCATTGGTTTTTAATATGGATATCATGGGTGCATTACAGCCAATGGTATTGCCAAGCTTGCTTGCATTAGTGATGACAGCCGTTTTTGATGCCACAGGCACTATCCGCGCAGTGGCGGGGCAAGCGAATTTATTGGATAAAAACGGCCAAATTATTGATGGTGGTAAAGCATTAACAGCGGACTCCGTGAGCAGTATTTTTGCGGGGGCGATTGGCGCATCTCCTGCGGCGGTATATATTGAATCTGCGGCAGGTACCGCTGCGGGTGGCCGTACCGGTTTAACCGCAGTGGTGGTTGGCGTACTATTCTTATTGATTCTCTTTTTATCGCCACTCTCTTATTTAGTGCCTGCTTATGCAACGGCTCCTGCATTGATGTATGTTGGGCTTTTAATGCTCAGTAATGTCTCTAAGCTAGATTTCGACGATTTTGTGGATTCAATGTCTGGCTTATTATGCGCGGTGTTCATTGTTCTGACTTGTAATATTGTCACGGGTATCATGTTGGGCTTTGCTGCTTTGGTTATCGGCCGTATTTGTGCAGGTGAATGGCGTAAATTGAATATTGGTACTGTCATTATTGCGGTACTTTTAGTGGTATTTTATGCTTCAGGGTTGGCAATCTAAAGTGAATTGCTTCAGGAAGGTGGCTGGCATTGCCACCTTTTTAACTTATTGTATTAATTAATCGTAAAGTCTCAATTTTTTCCCCGAAAATGGATAGCTAGGGATAAAATAGAAAGAAGGCAGTTAATCAAGTGGCTGTGTATGATTTCCACTGGTGGCTGGCTTGGTCTCAATTATCATGGTCTGGACGGTGCTATCTCTTACTATGCGGCGGCAGGCAAAATTTTAGGTTCTAGTCGCTAGGTTAATTCAGTAAGGGCAACATGGAAATTTTCTTTACTATTCTTATTTTGATTTTAGCTGTCTCTGTTTCAGGGGTTGCCGCTAAAATTCTTCCTATTCGTATTCCTCTTCCTCTCATTCAAATCGCGATTGGTGCACTATTGGCTTGGCCACAATTTGGCCTACATGTCACCTTTGACCCAGAACTTTTTATGGTTCTATTGATCCCACCTCTGTTGTTTGTTGATGGGTGGAAAACACCAACACGCGAGTTCTTTCAAAATGGCCGAGAAATTTTTATTTTAGTGTTGGTTCTCGTATTGGTTACGGTTATTGGGATCGGCTATTTAATTTATTGGTTGATGCCAGGTATTCCATTGATTGCTGCGTTTGCTCTCGCGGCTGTGTTATCGCCTACTGACGCCGTTGCATTATCTTCCATTGTTGGAAAAGGGCGTATCCCTAAGCGGATGATGAGCGTTCTGGAAGGGGAGGCATTGATGAATGATGCCTCTGGCCTAGTTGCATTGAAATTTGCAGTTGCAATTGCCATGGGAACCATGGTGTTTAGTGCCTCTGGCGTGACCATTGAATTTTTCAAAGTTGCGATCGGTGGGCTACTCGCAGGTATTATCGTGACTTGGCTGTACAGTAAATCGTTACGTTTAATGAGCCGTTGGAGCGGTGATGACCCCGCGACCCAAATTGTGTTTATGTTATTGCTACCATTTGCCTCATACATGATTGCAGAACATATTGGTTTTTCAGGCATTTTAGCCGCGGTAGCAGCGGGTATGACCATCACAAAATCTGGGGTTATCCGTAATGCGCCATTAGCGATGAGGCTACGTGCTGATAGCGTTTGGTCGATGCTTGAGTTTGTCTTTAACGGATTAGTCTTCATCATGTTAGGGCTTCAATTGCCCGGTATTTGGGAAACGTCTGTTATCCAAGCGGATCTCGATCCAAGCGTAGAAACGTGGATGCTATTTGCCGCGGTGGCAATTATCTATTTTGCTCTACTGCTATTGCGTTTCTGTTGGCTATGGTTGATGAAAAGGTTTAGCCGTTTATTCTTAAAGAAAAAACCGCTGCAGTTCGCTAACTACACTGTACGTGAGCTTTGGCTCGCCTCTTTTGCAGGGGTACGCGGAGCAATCACCTTAGCAGGTGTGCTCTCTATTCCGTTATTTTTAACGGATGGTTCGCCATTCCCTGCCCGTTACCAGTTAGTATTTATTGCCGCAGGGGTTATCTTATTTTCCATTTTTGCAGGTGTGGTCGCTTTACCGCTTCTGCTGCGTAATTTTAAAGTGGGCGACAAAGAAGCGGATGCCAATGAAATTCGAATGGCAAAAGCTGCCATGGCTGAAGTGGCGATTGTCAGCTTAAATAAAATGCAGGAACGTTTATCTGCTGACGTTGATGAAAAACTCGATTCAGAAGATATCAGTGAAGTCGCTTCCCGTGTGACGGGGTATTTAAGACGGCGTACGGCAGGGCAAGATGAAATTGACCATAATTTGCTGATAGAAGACCTTGAACGACGTTTTCGTTTAACGGCACTACGTGCAGAGCGTGGTGAGCTTTATCACTTGCGTGCTACCAAGAAAATCAGTAATGAGACGCTACAAACGTTATTGGTCGATCTGGATTTATTGGAAGCCGTCTTGATCGAAAAAGAGCATTAAAACCAAAAAGCGAGTATTCTAGCCAACATTCTTAAGTTTGGGGCGAAATACAGCATATGTGGTTACTTGTTATTACGACGCTGCTTTGGGCAGCGTCGTTTAGTCTTATCGGCGAATACCTTGCGGGCCAAGTCGATAGTTGGTTCTCAGTATTAGCGCGGGTCGCACTGGCTTCGCTAGTTTTTTTACCTTTCCTACGTTGGCGACAGTTTAGCGCTAAAGTGATTTCGCTCTATATGCTAGTGGGCGCTTGCCAACTTGGCATCATGTACCTGTTTGTATTCCATGCTTATCAATACCTTACTGTTGCTGAATTTTTGCTTTTTACAGTGTTAACACCGCTATATGTCACGTTAATTTATGACTTATTAGAGCGGCAGAAGCTGCGTAAAGGTTACCTGTTTAGCTCACTATTAGCGGTGATTGGCGCAGCAATTATTCGTTATGACCATTTGAGTGAATCTTTTTGGTTAGGTTTACTTTTTGTGCAGTTGGCAAATATCTTTTTTGCGATTGGACAGGTGGGGTATAAACGACTGATGGAGATACATCCGATCCCTCAACATCAGGCTTTCTCATGGTTTTACCTTGGTGCAACGCTAGTTGCATTGCTTGGATGGCTGCTATTTGGTAATAAATCAATGATGCCCACAACAACGCTCCAGTGGGGGGTCTTATTGTGGTTGGGCATTGCGGCTTCAGGCATTGGTTACTTTATGTGGAACTATGGTGCAACCAAAGTGGATGCTGGAACCCTTGCTATTATGAATAACATGATGGTCCCAGCGGGGTTATTAGTTAATTTTGTTATCTGGCAACAACATCCGGATTGGCTGAGTTTTACCATAGGGTCGAGCCTGATAGTTGCTTCTCTTTGGGTGCATAAGCGTTGGATCCTTTCGCGGCCTTCACATAAGACAAGTACTCCACAGCGTGATCCGTCGTCGCCTCAGTAAATGCTTCAATAGCTGGCTGGCGTTGCTCTCCTTCACGGCAGGCCGCATACAGCCGGCTCCATAAACCGCTACCCAAAGTTTTGGTTTTTACTAATCCTTGTTTTTCAAATGAATCAACCGCCCAGTGAGGAAGTGCTGCGATCCCCATTCTAGCAGCGACCATTTGTATTAAAATCAATGTGTTATCGACATTTTTTACGTTGGGTGACACACCCGCAGGTTGCAGAAAATGGCGCCACACATCGAAGCGATCCCGTTGTACTGGGTAGATAAGCAACGTTTCATCTGCCAAATCATGGGGTTCAATATGTGGTTTCTTGGCTAGAGGGTGGTCATTTGCCACAATCAGCTTCACTTCATAATCAAACATTGGCGTATAGTGGATGCCTTGATCTGGCAAAATGTCAGAGGTCATCACAATATCCAATTCCCTTGAGAGCAATTCAGGTTGTGGGTCGAACGCTACCCCAGATTTAAAATCCACACTAACTTGTGGCCAAGTTTGCCTGAATTGTTGTAGTGCAGGGGTCAGCCACTGAATGCAGCTATGGCATTCAATAGCGATGCGTAATGCACAAACTCCAGGCTCATTACATACTCGAATGGCGTCTTTCACTAATGGCAGAACTTGTTGTGCCAATTGTAATAAAACTTCCCCTTGTGGCGTAAAGCGTAAAGGTTGGCTTTTACGAATAAATAACCGGAAACCTAGCCGATGCTCTAAATCACTAAATTGGTGTGATAAAGCTGACTGCGTCTGGTGCAAGTGTGTTGCTGTTGCCGCTAATGAACCGTATTGGCTGAGCGCTTGCAATGTTTTTAGATGTTTTAATTCGATCATGAGAAACCTTCACGGTGACAATGAATAATTTGCGCTTGTGCTTTATACAGTACCTGTTGATTATGGATGTGTAAACATCTAGACGGCTAAATATTTTAAGGGGTCAATATGTCTGTTATAAATCATACACTTGGTTTTCCTCGTGTCGGTCTAAAAAGAGAGCTAAAACGTGCACAAGAAGATTATTGGGCAGGCAAGATTGACCAAGCCGCGCTATTAGAAACCGGTTATCAGTTACGTGCGCGCCATTGGCAACAACAAAAAAGTGCAGGTGTTGAGCTATTACCTGTTGGTGATTTCGCTTGGTATGACCAAGTGCTGACAACCAGTTTGCTATTGGGCAATGTGCCGCCACGCCATCAAAATGAAGATGGTTCGATTGATTTAGATACCTTATTTCGAGTTGCTCGCGGTCGCGCACCAACGGGCAAACCTGCTCCAGCAGGTGAGATGACGAAGTGGTTTAATACGAACTACCACTACATCGTGCCTGAATTTCAAAAGGGGCAACAATTTTCCCTGTCTTGGACACAGTTGTTTGACGAAGTTGATGAGGCGTTAGCATTAGGCCACAAGGTAAAACCCGTTATCATTGGCCCTATAACCTACCTTTGGTTAGGTAAAGTGAAAGGGGAACCATTTGACCGCTTATCATTACTGAATGAATTACTACCTGTATATCAGGAGATCTTGTCTCGCTTAGCAGAAAAAGGCCTTGAGTGGGTACAAATTGATGAGCCCGCATTAGTGTTAGATTTACCAGAGCAATGGCAGCAAGCTTATCAGCACGCATATCAAGCGCTGTCAGGTCATATAAAGCTGTTGTTAACCACCTATTTTGATGGTGTGAGCCACCATTTAGACTTGATTAAGCAATTGCCAGTGCAAGGTTTACATGTTGATGTGGTCGCAGGCGCTGATGATATTGAAAAACTACACCAAGTGCTGCCAGCAGATTGGGTGTTATCACTGGGAATTATTAATGGTCGTAATGTATGGAAGGCTGACTTAGGGGAAAAATTTTTACGGGTGAAGCCACTCTTAGGTCATCGTGATATATGGGTCGGGACGTCATGTTCATTGCTGCATAGCCCAATCGACTTAAATGATGAGACACGTTTAGATGCGGAAGTAAAAAGCTGGTTTGCTTTTGCTGTCCAAAAATGTGAAGAACTTGCCCTGTTAACTAAAGCACTCAATCAGCCAACAGACAGCCACATTGCTGAATTAGAGACATACAGCGCACCTATTCGAGCACGTAAAACATCAACTCGTGTGAATAATGCATCAGTGGCTCAGCGTTTGGCGGCTATTAGTGAAGGGGATACCGAGCGTTATAGCCCGTATCCACAGCGGGCAGCGCGCCAACGTCAACGCTTTAACTTACCATTATGGCCGACCACCACGATTGGTTCTTTCCCACAAACCAGTGAAATTAGAACGCTACGTTTAGACTTCAAAAAAGGGAATGTGGATAAAACCTACTATCGCACCAATATTAGTGAGCACATTAAGCAAGCCATTAAAGAACAAGAAATTTTAGGTATCGATGTCCTTGTGCATGGCGAAGCTGAACGTAATGACATGGTGGAATACTTTGGTGAGCACTTTGATGGTTATGTATTTACCCAAAATGGTTGGGTACAAAGTTATGGCTCCCGCTGTGTAAAACCCCCTGTAATTATTGGTGATATTAGTCGGCCAGAGGCGATAACCGTGGAGTGGGCAAAATACGCTCAGTCTTTAACGGAGAAACCGGTCAAAGGGATGTTAACAGGCCCAGTAACGATTCTGTGCTGGTCATTCCCACGTGAAGACGTTAGCCGTGAAACCATCGCCAAGCAAATCGCATTAGCGCTACGCGATGAAGTGGATGACTTACAAAAAGCGGGGATCGGCATTATTCAAATCGATGAGCCTGCACTGCGTGAAGGGTTGCCATTGCGTCGAGACGAGTGGGGGGCTTACCTCAAATGGGCGGTTGATGCCTTCAAACTCAGTGCGGCGGTTGCCGATGATGACACGCAAATTCACACCCATATGTGCTATTGCGAGTTCAATGACATCATGGATTCTATTGCGGCGCTGGATGCTGACGTGATCACTATCGAAACATCACGCTCGGATATGGATTTGTTGGACGCATTTGAACATTTTGATTATCCAAATGAAATTGGGCCCGGCGTCTATGATATTCACTCACCAAATGTACCGAATGTGGAATGGATTGTTGCATTATTAAGAAAGGCGGCGAAGCGTGTTCCGGTTGAGCGTTTATGGGTTAACCCAGATTGCGGCTTGAAAACGCGAGGCTGGCCAGAAACTCGCCAGGCATTAGCCAACATGGTAGAGGCAGCGAAACAACTTAGAAACGAACACTAAAATTTAAGTTGGCGAGTTATAGAGGGCGGAGAAACCTGCCCTTTTTGTTTTCCGCATTATTAGTTAAAGATAAAGTTTAATAACTAAACAATTACTGCTATATATTTTATTTAGTTGGTTTATGTACAGGGATAATATTGAAAGTTGTTAAATTATCAGGGAGTTAATATGTTAAAAAAATATATAAAAAAAACATTAATACCAGCGAGTACAGTTGCACTTTTCTTCGCTGCCTCATTTGGTGTACAGGCTCAAGGGGACAATCACATTATCGAAACAACGGCGGGTAAAGTTCAAGGTAGCACGCAACAGACACTAGTCGTGTGGACAGGAATCCCCTATGCACAGGCTCCAGTTGGGGAATTACGTTGGAAAAAACCGATACCAGCAAGTCAATGGCAAGGCATTTTTGATGCAACAAAACCTGCCACAGATTGCATTCAAATCAGTAAAACTGGGCCTACAGGGGCCGAAGATTGTTTGAATCTTAATGTTTATCGTCCTGATAATAACCAGCAAAATCTTCCTGTACTATTTTATTTGCATGGTGGAAATAACCAAACGGGAGCTTCCAGCGAATTTAACCCTCAGGTCGTTGCAACCGAATTGAATGCCGTGATTGTCACGGTTAATTATCGCCTCGGTGCATTGGGTTTTAACCCGATCCAAGCGCTTAATACCGGTGATAAAGTCGAAGATTCAGGAAACTATGCCTTACTTGATATTAAGCTCTCATTAGACTGGGTAAAAGAAAATGTTGCGGCATTCGGTGGTAATCCAAATAACATCACCATTTCCGGTTTTTCTGCGGGGGGGCGTAATGTTATGGCAATGCTGATTTCTCCAATATTTGATAGATCATTCAATAAAGCGATTGTATTTAGCGGGGGTATGACCACTTCAGATAAGGAGCAAGCAGAACAGATCTTTGCAGATAGGCTGGCTAAACTTGTTGTTAGGGATAATAAAAAGCCTACGCTAGATTCAGCGAAAGAATGGGTTCTAAGTCGTTCGCCTGAACTGAAGGCTTATCTCTATCAATTACCTGCAGCAGATCTTGCGAGTTTATTTGGTGATGCAGGCATTCGTATGTCACATTTCCCACACCTTTATCGTGATGGGGTCGTCCTGCCTAAAAATGGCTTTGAAACAGATAAATACCATTCAGTGCCAATTATCATGGTCACAGGACAAGGTGAGTTTTCGTTATTTGCTTTGGGTGATAAGCGCTTTGCGAGTGCAAGTAAAAATCATACTCTGTTCTCCAACACAACGCTTTTAAATCAATATAACTTTGCGAATAAATACGGGAGTCTGTTGTATAGTCTATTTAATGTGAATCAATCGGCACAAAAGATGTACCCACATTATAATGCGCCAATTTATGGCATTGAGTTTGGTATAGGGAACAATGAATTAGTTACGGGTAGTGAACTTGTTCCGTTAGGGACTTTCCACGGTATTTTTTTAGTACTATGGGATAAAACTAAGTTTAGTCCATTTACTCAGCAATTAGTGACGTTAAACGGTACTAAGGATGTAAGGCAAAAATTCAATGGTTATCTCGCTAATTTTTTGATTAATGGAGAACCATCCCTTGAAGGACAAGTGGTATGGAAACGTTGGACACCGGAAAATGAGCAAGCAGGTGAGTCATTATTGGTTATCGATGAGAATAAAGAAAAATCAATAATTTATATGAGTAATAAGCCATATAAATATCAGGATGTTATTGATTCAATTGAGCAGGATAATACCGTAACAGCAAAAGACAAGCAGGAAATTGTCTCTCAAGTACTGAATGGACGCTGGTTTAGTGAACCTTTAGATGCGTATTTTAATCAACAAACGGCGCAATAAATAATTATTGGTAAATTGTGTGATTGATAAGCCCAAAGCTTGGGCTTATCAAGTGAAATATTAACCAAATAATTTAGATTTCAGTAAGTTCATACCGATAGAAGCCAAATCGAGGTTTTCTGGGACTTCGCCATTGGGTGTGGCGCTATCAACTAACTGAGGAAGATATTTAGCAATCATTTCTGAGGTTGCTTGAGGCTCTAAGCCAACCTGTTGAGCTAATTCCTGGATATTCGCATTTCCAAAAACTTGCATTAATTGGCTAGCATCGATAGGTAAATTATTCCCTTCACTGATCCACGATGCAATAACACCACCTAAGCCTTGTTCGTTAAATTTTTCGATAACACCTTGAAGGCCACCTTGCTCCTCAACCCAGTTTATTACTGATTGAAATTGCTGCATTTTATCGCCTGCAACCATACCCATCATTTGCTCAAATAACCCCATGTTATCTCCTAGGCAATCAGCCAATTCATGCTCTCATCCATAGTATGGAGCATTATTCATAAAATTGTAGTCGGCTATTTTCAGCAATTTGAGTTTTAGGTCAATAGAAATGATGCATTGAATATAGCTCAGTAGAGAAAAAAGGTTTTCCATTTGTGAATTAAACGTGAATAAACATAACGCGCATCACATTTTTTATCACATTATTCTGTGAAAGCTTGTTTCAGGTGTCTTTGCTTTTATTTTGTTTTAATTCAATTGGTTATATTTTAATTGTTTGTTTTTTATATTATCTCAAATGTGATGTTAGTCATGTGTTTGTGAATTTTATTATGTGAGAATTCACAACAGTCACGAAGATTAACAACATCAGGGGTCATTATGGGAAATTTCGTTAATAAAGTTGGCGTGATTGGCCTAGGTTCTATGGGGATGGGGATCGCACAATCTCTTATAAAAAAGACGATCCCGACCTATGGATTTGATTTAAACCAAGACGCTTGCGAAAGCCTACTGCGTGGTGGAGCCGTCGCGGTGGGGCAAAATGCAGCGGAATTCGCCCATGAGATTGATGCTTTATTGCTAGTGGTCGTCAATGGTCGTCAAGTTGAAGCGATTTTATTTTCGGGTGAACAGCCTCTGGTTGAGCAATTAAGCCCCGGTACCATTATTGTACTGCATAGCACACTTTCCGCTGAACAAACCAAAAATATCGCTCAACGCCTTGCTTCATACCAATTGCCTCTTGTGGATGCGCCTATTTCAGGTGGTTCAATTAAAGCGGCTGAAGGTAAATTGACTGTAATGGCTTCAGGTGAACCAGCTCTATTTGAGCGACTTTCAGCCGTATTTGATGCTATTTCTGAGCGCTTATATCGCGTAGGGGATGAAGTCGGCTTAGGTTCAACCGTCAAAACGATTCACCAGTTATTAGCTGGGGTGCATATAGCTGTTGCCGCAGAAAGTATGGCTTTAGCCGCCAAGGCGGGTATTGACCTTGACGTGATGTACGACATTGTTACCCATGCAGCTGGAAATTCATGGATGTTTGAAAACCGTATGCAACATGTCTTAGACGGTGATTATACGCCAAAATCATCAGTCGATATTTTTGTCAAAGATTTAGGGCTAGTGATGGAAACAGGGAAAGCATTAAATTTCCCGCTCCCACTCGCGTCAACCGCCCATCAAATGTTTATTTCAGCGAGCAATGAGGGCTTTGGTTTACAGGATGACAGCGCGGTGATCAAAACATTTAAAGGTATTACTTTACCGGAGAAAAAAGCATGACAGTGAAGTTAGGCGTAATAGCGGATGATTTTACCGGTGCGACTGATATCGCAGGCTTTATGGTGCAAAACGGTTGGAAGGTTGTCCAGTTATTGAATGAACCCGATGAAAACACACCGGTACCACAAGATGTTGATGCCATAGTCATTAGTTTAAAAAGTCGCTCTTGTCCTGTGGATGAAGCTGTCAGTGCATCGACTAATGCGTGCAATTGGCTGAAACAAAAAGCGAATTGTCAGCAAATTTTCTTTAAATATTGCTCGACGTTTGACTCCACCGAAAAAGGCAATATTGGTCCCGTTACAGATGCATTAATGGCGCAACTAGGAACAGATTTAGCATTAGTTTGTCCTGCGTTACCGATTAACGGCAGAACCGTTATTCATGGGCATTTATTTGTGAATGGCCAGCTACTTAATGAAAGTGGCATGCAGCACCATCCTGTCACGCCAATGACAGATGCAAACTTATTGCGTGTGATGGAAAAGCAATCAAAAGGCAAAGCAGGTTTAGTCAGACTTGATGATATTCAAAAAGGCAGTGACGTTGTTAGCCAAAAACTTGCCGAATTAGCTCAACAAGGTGTGAGTTACGCGGTCGTTGATGGCTTGACGATGGATGATTTGCTTCCTATCGCACAAGCGGTTAAAGCGATGCCATTGTTAACTGGGGGTTCCGGCCTCGGTGCTGCACTGGCCAATGTGGATAGCCAATGTCCATGGGGGGGCACAACGCAACGAGGTGAAAAACCAACAGGTAAAAACAGGAAGACAGTTGTTTTATCAGGCAGTTGCTCGGTAATGACGAACAAACAAGTGCAGGCTTATCAGCAAGTTGCCCCTGCAAAAATGTTGGATGTGGGGGAGTGTTTAAATAACCCAGAGTATGCCAAAACATTGGCAGATTGGGTGCAAGCACAGCAACTAACTGGTTTAGCACCAATGCTTTATGCCACTCAATCACCTGAGTTATTGAAACAGACACAAGAAAAATATGGCGCAGCGGAATCAAGTTCCGCGGTCGAGAAGGTATTTGGTGAAGTTGTCGTGCTGTTGAAAGCGCAAGGGTATGACACCTTTATTATTGCTGGCGGCGAAACCTCTGGAAAAGTGGTTCAAAGCCTTGGAACAGAACAATTAAGTATTGGTTCACCAATCGCCCCTGGTGTGCCATGGGTACAGGACTTAGCAAGCGGTAACTGGTTAGCGCTGAAATCAGGTAATTTCGGCCAAGAAAATTTCTTCCAGTTTGCACAGGAGATGTTTAATGAGTGATGAAAAGGCGCTGCGCCAAGAGTTAGTCGATTGGGCTAAATCAATGTTTAACCGCGGCTACAGTAGCGGTGGTGCAGGGAACATTAGTGCTCGGTTACCTGATGGTTCGATTATCGTGACACCGACCAACTCCAGTTTTGGTGATTTAGAGCCTAACAAACTGAGTAAGCTCGATGCGCAAGGCAATTGGATTGGAGGAGATAAACCGACAAAAGAAGTTTCTATGCATATGGCGATGTATTTACAACGTCCTGATTGCCAAGCGGTTGTTCATCTTCATTCACCTTGGCTAACTGCGTTGTCTTGCTTGCCAGGGTTAGATACAAAAAATTGTTTACCGCCAATCACGCCATATTATGTGATGCGAGTGGGGAAACTGCCATTGATTGAATACTTGCCACCGGGGGATGACCGAATTGGTGAGGAAATTGCAAAATTAGCACCGACACATAATGCGGTATTGCTATCGAATCATGGCCCGGTCGTGGGTGGTAAAACATTAAGACAAGCTTTCTTCAATGCAGAAGAATTAGAAGATACAGCTCGCTTATATATCACATTACGCCCACATGGCTTTACAACATTAACGCAAGAGCAGGTTGAACAGCTCGAAAGTCGTTATCCACAAAAGTAGCGAGGCAAAAATGGCTAAATTTGCTGCAAATCTAAGCATGATGTTTACCGAAGTGCCTTTTATACAGCGCTTTGAACGGGCTGCAAATGCAGGGTTCAAAGGTGTTGAGTATCTTTTTCCTTATGAAGAAGATGCCGATGTCATTGCCGGTGAGCTGAGTAAATACCATTTAACTCAGGCCCTGTTTAATATGCCAGCGGGTAACTGGGCACAAGGGGAGCGCGGTATGGCTTCGATCCCCGGTCGTGAGAACGAATTTGCCGAAGGCGTACAAACCGCATTGAAATATGCGAAAGCGTTAGGCTGCAAACAAGTTCATGCGATGGCAGGAAAAGTGAATGAAAATTATACGCTCGAACAACAAACTGCGTGCTATATCAAAAACATTCAATATGCGGCCGATGTGATGGCTGAGCACGGTATTCGTGTACTCATTGAGCCAATCAATACCCGTGATATGCCTGGATATTTTTTAACAACACAAAAACAAGCGGAAGCATTGCTACCTGAAATTGACCGTGAAAATGTATTTATCCAGTTGGATTTATATCACTGCCAAATTATGGAAGGTGATTTATTGAAAACAATTGAACGTTTATGGGGTAAATTTAGTCACATTCAGATAGCGTCAGTCCCATATCGGCATGAACCGGATAGCGGAGAAGTCAACTACCCATGGATTTTTAAGCAATTAGATGAAATGGGTTATGAAGGCTGGTTAGGATGTGAATATCATCCAGCAGGCCGCACCGAAGATGGATTAGGCTGGCTTAAACAAGCAAATTCATAATTAGGAGAACCTATGCTTCCTTCTGAGCGTCGTGATTTTATTTACCGTTACGTGCATGAACATCAAACCGTATCGATCAGTGACTTGGTTGAGCTAATGAATGTCTCTCATATGACAGTGCGACGTGATATTCGGATGTTGGAAGAAGAAGGGAAGGTACTCAGTATTAGTGGTGGTGTTAAGTTAAATGATGTGTTGCGCCAAGAGCTACCTTGGAGTGAAAAGGCGCGGTTGCATCATCGCCATAAGCGTGAAATTGGCCAGTTTGCTAGCTCGTTAGTCGAAGATGGGCAGGTGGTGTATCTCGATGCGGGAACCACCACTTTTGAGATTGCACGTGTACTTGGTGAGCGTTTTAACTTAACGATTGTCACTAATGACTTTTCGATTATGCAGTATTTAATGAATAAATCGCAGCTGAATCTATACCACACCGGGGGATTAGTGGATAAGCGTAACCACTCTAGTGTCGGAAATACGGCTGCGATGATGCTGAAAACGCTCAATGTTGATATTGCTTTTATCAGCACCAGCTCATGGGATTTACAGCATGGGGTTTCGACTCCACATGAGGAAAAAGTTCAGATAAAACAGACGCTATTGGATGTTGCTCGCCGTTGTGTGCTGGTTTCAGACAGTAGTAAGTTTGGCAAATATGGCATGTTTCGTGTTTGCCCATTGAATCAATTGCACGACATCATTTGCGATGATCAATTGCCAGCTGATGTGGTGCAGCGGATAACAGAACAAAACATAAAACTTCATTTAATCAAGACATAAAACATAAATAATCTTACCTAATACTGCATAGCCAGTTAAAGGGCTATAGCAAGGAGAATTACAATGAAAGTTATTATTACTGGTGGCGCAGGCTTTCTGGGCCAGCAGCTAGCCGCTGCTTTGCTTAAAAATACTCAGGGTTTAAAATTTGACCACCTTGTTTTAGCCGATATTCAATGCCCTACATCACCGATTGAAGATGCCAGAGTCAGTTGTGTCGCTTTAGATTTAACGCAAGCCGGCGCGGCAGATAAACTGATTGACGCGCAAACCGACGTGGTTTTCCACCTTGCGGCTATCGTAAGTAGTCACGCTGAAAGTGATTTTGACTTGGGTATGAAGGTTAACTTCGAAGCCACTCGCCAATTACTGGAAGTCGCTCGAGCCAAGAACCCAGCAATCAAATTTATGTTCACCAGCTCCCTCGCTGTGTTTGGTGGTGAGCTACCTGATGTCATCACAGACTTGTGTGTCGTTAACCCACAATCGTCCTATGGTGCTCAAAAAGCCATGTGCGAATTGATGGTCAATGACTATTCACGTAAAGGCTTTGTTGATGGTCGAGTGATGCGTTTACCGACTATTAGCATTCGCCCTGGTGTACCCAATAAAGCAGCCTCTTCATTCGCAAGTGGCATTATTCGTGAGCCATTAAATGGGATTGAAAGTGTTTGTCCTGTCTCCCCAGATCTCGCGTTATGGTTATCTAGCCCTGAAACCGTGATTAACAATTTTATTCATGCAGTCAGTATCCCTGCTGAGAAATTCGGTAAGTCACGCACTGTAAACCTGCCAGGTATTACCGTTACTGTTCAAGGCATGATTGATGCTTTACGTGATGTTGCAGGTCAAGAAGCGGTGGATCTTATTCGCTTTGAACCTGATGAAGCCATTAACCGTATTGTGGCGAGCTGGCCGGGCAAATTTGATATCAGCCGTGCATTGGATCTTGGTTTCCGTGCAGATGGCTCTTTTGGTGATGCGATCCGTTCGTTTATCGCCCACCACGGTTCTTCTAAGTAGGAGATAGCCTATGTCCTATATTCCTGTTATTGGCCTCGCAGTGGCCATATTTGTCTTGATCTTTTTAGTATTACGAACGCGTGTTCATGCGTTATTAGCAATGCTAATTGCTGCGGCCATCGCGGGTGTATCCGGTGGTTTGACTGCAGCAGAGACGGTGACAGTCATCACAAAAGGCTTTGGGTCAACACTCGGTAGCATCGGTATTGTTATTGGACTCGGGGTAATGATGGGAAGGGTGCTGGAAGTTTCAGGTGCTGCTGAACAGATAGCTTATAGCTTTATCAAATGGCTAGGTAAAAAACGCGAAGAATGGGCGTTAGCAATTACCGGCTATATTGTCAGTATTCCTATCTTCGTTGATTCTGCTTTTGTGATTTTATACCCATTGGCAAAAGCATTAGCCAAAAATGGTAAACGTAGCATACTGACTTTAGGCGTTGCACTCGCGGGTGGGTTAGTGGTGACACACCACACCGTTCCACCAACACCTGGGCCTTTAGGCGTGGCAGGGATCTTTGGTGTCGATGTTGGCGCAATGATCCTGGCAGGAATGAGCCTCGCTATTCCTTGTGTTATCGGTATTGTTCTTTACGCAAAATGGTTAGGGACTAAATACCCTGAATTTATGCCAGATGAAACGGGTAGTGAAGACCTGAAAGAAGTTCACGCTCGTTATATGGAAGAAAAAGCGAATAAACCATTACCAAGCCTGTTCTTATCGCTTTTACCGATTATTACGCCTATTTTGTTAATTTTCATAAATGCAATCAATGGGTTAATGCTAAAAACGGAATCTTTCCAAGGCATGGAAAGCAATTGGTACTTCCAAACGTTTCAATTTTTAGGTGCACCGATTATTGCATTATCAATTAGTGTGTTGATCTCTGTTTACACATTAATGCCAAAAGCAACAAAAGAAGAAGTCATCGACCGTATGGAAGAGGGCTTGCAAGCTGCCGGTATCATCCTACTTGTAACGGGGGCTGGTGGTGCATTAGGTGCAGTACTGCGTGATAGTGGCACAGGAAATATTCTTGCAGAACACGTGGCAAATCTGCCGATTACACCTGTATTGATTCCGTTTATCATCGCAACGTTGGTTCGTTTGATTCAAGGTTCGGGTACAGTAGCAATGATTACTGCAGCATCTATTTCTGCACCAATTATTAGCCAAATACCTGATATTAACTTATTGGTCGCAGCGCAAGCGGCAACCATGGGGTCTCTGTTCTTCGGTTACTTTAACGACAGCCTGTATTGGGTGGTGAACAGAATGATGGGAATTAAGGACGTTAAACAACAAATCATTGTTTGGTCTATTCCGACCACCATTGCGTGGGCGATAGGTCTAGTTGGTGTCCTCATTCTTGATGTAATTCTCTAACATAGCGTTATCAGTTTTAGTTCTGCCAAATAATCAAAGCGCCCAGTCATTTGGGCGCTTTTTTCGTTATGTCAAACTTTCATCTATACTGATGACAATGGATGTTAAAGAGAAATAAAGACAATGAATATATGTGATTCAAATCACTAAATGATGAAATCAAGATTTTATTGTTTTCATTAAAGGTGACAGCCATCACTAAAAATTTATCGTTTTCTCGTTATATTACAAATAACGATTAATCAGTATCGACTGATTTAATGATGCCATTGTGTAAAGGAGTTTGAAATGTCCGACGTTTTCCACTTAGGTTTAAAGAAAAGTGACTTACAGGGTGCGACCGTAGCGATTGTTCCTGGGGATCCTAACCGTGTTGAAAAAATTGCACGTCTGATGGATAACCCTGTACACCTTGCGTCATTACGTGAATATACCTCTTGGCGTGGTGAACTTGACGGCAAAGCCGTCATTGTTTGTTCAACGGGTATTGGTGGTCCATCAACCTCGATTGCCGTAGAAGAACTGGCACAACTTGGTATCCGTACTTTCTTACGTATTGGTACAACAGGTGCAATTCAAGAAGATATCAATGTCGGTGATGTGTTAGTCACTACGGGAGCTGTACGTTTAGATGGCGCTAGCCAACACTTTGCACCATTAGAATACCCTGCAGTTGCTGATTTTAACTGCACCAATGCACTTTATGCTGCTGCGAAAGACGCGGGTGCAACCGTTCATGTCGGTGTCACTGCATCATCAGATACCTTCTACCCAGGTCAAGAACGCTATGATACCTATACCGGCCGTGTAATGCGTCACTTCAGAGGGTCGATGAAAGAGTGGCAAGACATGGGCGTGATGAACTATGAAATGGAGTCAGCGACATTACTGACCATGTGTTCAAGTAGTAAAGGCTTGCGTGCAGGTATGGTGGCTGGTGTTATTGTAAATCGTACCCAGCAAGAAATTCCAAATGAAGCGTTACTGAAGAAAACGGAAGGTAACGTGTTAAGCATTGTGGTTGAAGCCGCTCGCCGCTTACTGTAGTTCGTGATTTACTGGCTCGCTTACTTGAATTTCACTCGGTTGTGGACGAAAAGTAGGCGGGCTTAGTCCTTTTATCTATTTTTCATCTCTCTTTATTTCCTCTATAGATTTAGCCATTATTCATTAGTTTTCAGGAAATATTCTGATCCTCTTATTTGCTAGATCTGTTATTGTCATAAAAACAATTATCAATATTATGTGCCCTTAAATTATTCAGGTTACATTTGTTTTATTGTTAACTGGAATGAAAGCTATAGGGCAAAAAGGAATTATTATGTCAACAACACCTTATCTTCATCCTTCTGTTTTGCCTTTAAAAGGCGGTATTAACTTCCGCGATCTCGGTGGTAAAAAACTCGCTAATGGTGGAAAAATTAAGCCTGGAGTCCTGTTCCGTTCTGGTGCGTTAGACCGATTAACACAGGAAGACGAAGTGGTTTTGCGTTCACAAAATCTTTTCCAAATCATTGATTATCGTGATGAAGCTGAAATCTTAGATAAGCCTGATGTCATTTGGCAAGGCGCGCATTATATTCATGCTCCAGCGAATCCCTTAGCTAAAGAAGTCACCGCAAATTTAGATAAATTAACGTCAGAAATATTGGAACAGTTCGATCCACAAGCCTTTATGTTTCGTTTATACGAACTATTACCCCTGAACAATCCTGCTTATCACCAATTGGTCAATTTACTCAAGCAGCCAGAAAAAGGCGGGATCGTGCAACATTGTGCAGTAGGAAAAGACCGCACAGGGGTCGGTTCTGCACTCGTATTATTTGCGTTAGGTGCAGATTTAGACACAGTAATGGAAGATTATTTACTGACTAATGAAACACTTGCACCATACCGTAAACACTTACTCGAAGAGCACGCAAAAACGATGGACGAAAATATCGTGAAAAAATTTGAGTATGTCTATTCAGTACGTGAAGACTTTTTGAGAACGGCTCTAAACAGTATTGAAAGCCAGTATGGCAATGTTGACCAATGGCTAGAAAAAGATTTTGGCCTAGGGAAACAGCAACGAGAAGCACTGCAAAGTCAATTTTTGGACTAAGTCATACTAACTGAAACATGAGTTGTGGATGAGCCATTTTTCTATATCCACAACTCGGTTTTTCCAAAGGTGTTTTTGCCTTGTTTAACTTTGATTTACTACTTTTTCGCTACAGTATTCTGATTATCCCCTAATGAAAGGAACTGACCGTGACACTCAATGAAATTGTCACCATAGTGACGGACTTTACACGCGAACATGAAGTATGGGCGCTTCCTATTATTTTCTTTTTGGCGTTTGGGGAGTCTCTGGCATTTCTGTCACTTTTGTTACCTGCAACGGTTATTTTACTCGGGCTTGGCGCTTTGATTGGTGAAAGTAATATTACTTTCTGGCCAATATGGTTAGCGGCTGCACTCGGTGCTTTCTTTGGGGACTGGCTCTCTTATTGGATTGGTTATCATTACAAAGAAAATGTACGTCATATGTGGCCAATTTCTCGAAACCCGCAAATGATTGATAAAGGGCAGCGTTTCTTTGACCGTTGGGGTATCTGGGGAATTTTCTTTGGGCGCTTCTTCGGGCCTTTACGAGCCATTGTTCCCTTGGTTGCTGGGATTTGCGCAATGCCACAACGGCATTTCCAGCTCGCCAATATCGCCTCTGCGATGATTTGGGCATTTGGTATTTTAGCGCCAGGAGCGCTGGGCCTAAAGTGGTTCGCAAGTTGGATAGGCTAAGCTTGCGAAGCGCTTCGCAAAATTTTCTTCAATGGCTAAATTACCTCTGGACACTTATACAGTATCCCATTACCTTACACTAGACTTTGTAAAGTAAGGATTTAACCGTGGATACCTCTCTTTTATATGCTGTCATTGGTGTGCTGAGTGGCGTTTTAGTTGGTGGTTTAGCAACTTGGTTCTCTATTGCCCAAAAAATTGCGCAAAAAGATCAGGAACTGCAGCAACTCAATCGTCAACTTGCAGCGAGTGACGAAAAAAATATTCATCTTGCGCAATGGAAAGAGGAATATGACAGGCTAGATCAAGAACTGCGTACTCAAAGGGATATCAATCGAGAGCAAGAAGCGGAACTTCGCGAGGTCATCACCCGTTTTGAGCAAAACCAGTTAGCAAATGAAGAGAAACAACGCATTTTACAAAATAGTGAACAACGGCTGACAGCGCAATTCGAAAACCTAGCAAATCGTATTTTTGAGCAAAATGAGCGGCGCGCATCTGAGCAACAACAGAAAAGCCTATTGGCGATGTTGTCACCTTTTCGTGAGCAATTAGATGGTTTTCGTCAGCAAGTTCAGCAAAGTTTTGGTGAAGAGGCCAAAGAACGCCACACTTTAACCTATGAGATTAGGCAATTACAGCAACTCAACAATCAAATGACCAAAGAAGCTGTTAACCTGACACGCGCTCTGAAAGGAGATAACAAAATTCAAGGGAACTGGGGAGAAACCATTCTGACTCGGATCCTAGAAGTCTCAGGTTTACGTGAAGGAAGTGAATTTGAAACCCAAGTTAGTATCAACACAAGTTATAATAGCCGCTATCAACCAGATGTGATTATTCATCTTCCTGAAGGTAAAGATGTGGTCGTTGATGCCAAAATGTCGCTGGTTTCTTATGAACATTACTTCAATAGCGAAGATCCACATGAACAGCAACAAGCACTAAAAAACCATGTGGCATCTATTCGCAACCATATGCGTATGTTGAGCCGTAAGGATTACCATCAGTTACCGGGAATTCGTTCATTGGACTACGTTTTAATGTTTATCCCTATTGAACCTGCTTATTTACTGGCTTTGAAAGAGGCTCCCGAGTTACTTGATGAAGGAATTAAACAGAATATTATGTTAGTTTGTCCTTCAACATTGTTAGTCGCAGTGAGAACGATTAATAATATGTGGCGATATGAACGCCAAGGGCAAAATGCTCAGGAAATAGCAAATAGAGCAGCGAAAATGTATGACAAGCTGCGCTTGTTTGTGGATGATATGCAAGTTTTAGGCACCAGTCTTGATAAAGCGAATAATACTTACCTATCGGCAATGAAACGCCTTGCCGAAGGACGTGGAAATTTAATTAGCCAAGCGGAAAGTTTTAAAGAGCTCGGAGTCGAAATTAAGCAGCCTATCGAGCCTCAATTAGTTGAGCGGTCTGATACGTCTAATTGTGCGGAATCTTAGACTTCTGATAGGGTTTTGGCTCAAAGACTGTTACACTTCCTACAAAAGTTTGAATGATAAGCAGGCATAAGAGAAATGACTGAACCAACTAAAGAAACCATTGATTTCGGTTTCCGTACTGTCGGCAAAGAAGATAAAGCTGGCCTAGTAGCGAATGTTTTTCACTCAGTAGCATCAAAATATGACTTAATGAATGATTTGATGTCATTTGGTATCCATCGTATTTGGAAGCGTTTTACTATTGAAGCGAGCGGAGTACGTCGTAATCAGCGAGTACTTGACTTGGCTGGTGGAACGGGTGACTTAACCGCTAAATTTTCACGTTTAGTGGGTGAAAAAGGCGAAGTCATACTCGCAGACATTAATGACTCAATGCTAAAAATGGGGCGTGAGAAATTACGTGACCTAGGTATTGTCGGTAATGTTAATTATGTACAAGCCAATGCGGAAGAACTGCCATTCCCAGATAACTATTTTGATTGTATTACAATCTCTTTTGGCCTGCGTAATGTCACCGACAAAGATAAAGCGCTACGCTCTATGTTCCGAGTGCTAAAACCAGGTGGGCGTTTATTGGTACTAGAGTTCTCAAAACCAATTATTGAGCCTTTGAATAAAGCTTATGATGCTTATTCATTCCATATACTCCCTCGTATTGGTCAGGCGATCGTTAATGATCCAGATAGCTATCGTTATTTAGCTGAGTCAATCCGCATGCATCCAAACCAAGAAACACTAAAAGGTATGATGGAAAATGCAGGTTTTGAACAGGTGTCGTACACCAATATGACAGGTGGAATTGTCGCATTGCACAAAGGGTTTAAATTCTAAGATGGAAGCACCATCAACACATACCGAAAATCAAAATACAGTTTTGTATTCTTTGATAACAGCATTGATGGAAACCTCTCTTAACCACGTGTTGTTTAAAGAAAAAGTTCTACAGCCTGCTAGAATGCGTTTGGCTGGTAAAGTTATGGCGGTTGAACTTAAAGAACTGAATAAAACGTTAACACTTGTTTTTGCTGAAAATCATGTTGATGTGTTAAGCCAGTGGGTTGAGCCTGCGGACTGTACCATTAAAACATCCATCTTTACGCTTGTTAAATTGAAAGACAAACAGCAATTATCTCAACTTATCAATCGTGGTGATATCGTGATTGAAGGGGATATGCAAATTGTGCAGCACTGGTCTTCTTTACTCGATTTAGCAATTTGGAATCCTGCTCACTATCTATCACCGTATATCGGTGATGTTGCAGCTGAAGGGCTTAGTAAATTACTGAATAAAGGTGCGTGCCTTGCATCTCATTTAGTAAAACAGCAAAAAACGTATATCAAAGACGCAATAATTGAAGAGTGGAAAATGGCTCCTAGCCAACTTGAACTTGCTCATTTTAGTGATGGAGTCGAGCAAGTAGAAAATTCATTGAGTGCGCTTGAACAACGGTTAAGCCAGTTGGAGGAGAAGAATGACACCCGGTGAAATAAAACGACTTTACTTCATTATTCGGGTTTTTCTCTCTTACGGATTAGACGAGTTAATCCCCAAAATTAAACTAACGTTACCATTACGAATCGGGCGCTTAGGTTTATTTTGGATTAAAAATAAGCATAAAGATAAAGCATTGGGCGAAAGGCTTCGTCTTGCTTTGCAAGAACTTGGGCCTGTTTGGATTAAATTTGGCCAAATGTTATCGACTCGCCGAGATCTTTTCCCACCTGCGATCGCAGATCAACTTTCGCTATTGCAAGACAAAGTGGCGAGTTTCGATGGCAAACTGGCGCGAAGCTATATTGAAGAGTCTCTCGAAGGGCCACTAGAACAGTGGTTTGATGACTTTGATGAGGAAGCTTTAGCGTCTGCGTCCATTGCTCAGGTTCATACCGCAACATTAAAAGAAAATGGCAAAGATGTTGTCATCAAGGTGATTCGTCCTGATATTTTGCCAATTATTAAAGCTGACATTAAATTAATGTACCGCATTGCAAATTGGGTTCCTTTGTTGCCAGATGGGCGACGATTAAGACCAAAAGAAGTCGTGCGTGAATATGAAAAAACATTGATTGACGAGCTGAATTTGCTCCGTGAATCAGCAAATGCCATTCAGCTTCGTCGTAACTTTGAAAATAGTGCAATGCTGTATGTACCAGAGGTCTATCCAGATTATTGCCGTGAAAACGTGATGGTCATGGAGCGTATCTACGGGATCCCAGTTTCCGATATTGCTGCGCTTAAAGCGCAGGGGACCAATATGAAACTGCTGGCAGAGCGCGGTGTTAAAGTCTTCTTTACACAGGTTTTCCGTGACAGTTTTTTCCATGCAGATATGCATCCAGGCAATATCTTTGTGAGTTACGATCATCCAGAAGATCCTCAGTACATAGGGATAGATTGTGGAATAGTCGGTTCATTAAACAAAGAAGACAAACGCTATTTGGCGGAAAACTTCATTGCTTTTTTTAATCGTGATTACCGTAAAGTTGCAGAATTGCACGTTGACTCGGGCTGGGTTCCTTCAGACACAAATGTGGAAGACTTTGAGTTTGCTATCCGTACCGTATGTGAGCCTATTTTTGAGAAACCATTGGCTGAAATTTCATTTGGGCAAGTATTATTAAATTTATTTAATACAGCACGCCGTTTCAACATGGAAGTTCAGCCACAGTTAGTCTTATTACAGAAAACACTGTTGTATGTAGAAGGGCTAGGACGGCAGCTTTATCCCCAACTTGATCTCTGGAAAACAGCAAAGCCCTTCCTTGAAGACTGGGTTCATAGCCAAGTAGGGATACCTGCAATTACCCAAGCATTAAAAGAAAAGGCACCTTATTGGGCAGAAAAAATGCCTGAAATTCCTGATTTGATTTATGGTGCTTTGAGACAGCATAAATATTTACAATCGAATATTGACCAACTAACGCAGCAACTGAAAAGTCAGCGTAATAAACAACGAAAATCTCAGTACCTTTTAGGTATCGGTGCCACATTTATACTCTGTGGAAGTTTATTCCTTATTTCTAATCTCACACCGTTTGGAGTTGTGTTTATGGTTGCAGGAGCGCTGTCTTGGTTGTTTGGTTGGAGTAAAACCGGCGGTAATTAAGTAAACTTTGTTTTGCGACAAGTTTATAAGGCTGTGAACATTTCCGTATTTTGTGTTGGTTGTATATAATAGATCTCATAACATTGATCCCAAAACTATATAGAGGTATTAACAATGGAATCAACTTTCGCAATGGCTGCTTTCGGTAGTCCTTGGCAGCTCATTATCATTGCTTTACTTATTATTTTAATTTTCGGCACCAAAAAATTGCGTTCTTTAGGCTCAGACTTGGGTGAATCACTCAAAGGCTTTAAAAAAGCAATGAACGATGACGAAAAAGCAAAAGCAGAACAAGAAAAGCAAGATGCTGACTTCGCACCTAAAAATATTACTGAACAACAGGCTGCTGAGAAGAAAGAAAGCCCAGTTGAGAGCAAAAATAAAGAGCAGGGTTAAACCGTGTTTGACATAGGTTTTAGTGAACTGTTGCTTATTGCAGTTATTGGTCTCGTTGTATTAGGCCCTGAGCGGTTACCAGTGGCAGTGAGGACTGTCGCTGGGTGGATCCGTGCGATGCGTTCTATGGCTGCAAATGTACAAAATGAGTTAACGCAAGAGTTAAAATTGCAGGAGCTACAGGACACGCTGAAAAAGGTTGAGGAAAAGGCTAATTTAGAAGCACTTTCTCCTGAACTTAAGCAGTCCATGGAAGAATTGCGTACAGCTGCACAATCGCTTAAAAGCGGCTACCAAGAGACAACCAATGATATTGAAACAGAGTTAAATAAAGCAAAAGAGATCACTGACAGTTACGATAGTGCTGTAAAGGAAGCGAAAGATAATACTCAGCAACCTGAAGAGTCTGATCCAAACCCTGAACATGCAGCTAAAATGGCTGCCGTTGTTGAGGATGAAAAAACGGAAGATTCAACAGCTGTAAAAACAGTAGGATCACTCGAAGCTAATGTAAAAAACTCTAATCAAACTGAAAGTGAAAAATAACACATGGCTGTAAATGATACACAACCACTTATTAGCCACCTCATTGAACTTCGTAAACGGCTGCTAAACTGTTTAATTACCGTATTAATTGTTTTTGCTGCCCTTGCTTATTTTTCAAATGATATCTATCGGCTGGTAGCAGCCCCTTTGATTGATAAGCTGCCAGTAGGTTCGCAAATGAGTGCGACGGATGTGGCGTCAACATTTTTTACCCCAATTAAATTGACAATGATGGTATCGGTTTTTGTATCGATTCCCGTTATTCTCTATCAAATTTGGGCTTTCATTGCGCCTGCCTTATACAAGCATGAACGCAAACTCATGTTGCCTTTGCTTGTCTCAAGTAGCTTCTTGTTTTATTTGGGAATGGCATTTGCCTACTTCGTTGTTTTTCCGCTCGCATTTGGTTTCTTTGTTAAAACAACCCCTGATAGCGTCAACTTTATTCCAGATATCAGTAAATACCTTAGTTTTGTCATGACATTATTCATGGCTTTCGGTGCCGCATTTGAAGTACCTATTGCAATTATTTTACTGTGTTGGACTGGCGTGACTACACCAGAATCACTGAAACGTAAACGTCCTTATATTTTAGTCGGGGCATTTATCGTTGGGATGTTTTTAACACCGCCGGATGTACTCTCTCAAACTTTACTTGCTGTTCCAATGTATTTGCTTTTTGAACTCGGTGTCCTGTTATCTAATTTCTATGTTGGTAAAGGCAGAAATCGGCAAGAAGGGGCAGAGGAAGAAGAAAAAGAAGAGTCCTGATTTGCACTAAATAGCGGTTATTTGAAATGTA